>CALZJL010000155.1 GCA_945787625.1 uncultured Prevotellaceae bacterium | reverse complement strand
GCCTGCTATCAAGGGGCAGGTCAGTGTGTGAGAAGGAAGTTCTTGACTCGCTCGGTGTATGCTGTGTGGTGGTCACTGTATGCCATGGCGTGTTCGGAGCCTTGGGCTACGTAGATGTCTTTGTGTCCGGTGGTCTTGGCGTCGTAGAGTGGACGCAGCATTGTGTAGGGGACAAAGAGGTCCTGGTCTCCGTGTATGAATAGCATTGGCTTGGTGCTTTTACTGACTTGGCTCAGCTGGTTTGCTTCGGCGAAGGACCACCCGTATTTCATCTTGCAGAGCCATGAGGTGGTGTACATGAGTGGGAATGCCGGGAGAGAGAATTGGTCTTTGAGCTGGGCTTCAAATTCGTTCCATACTCCTGAGAATCCGCAGTCTTCGACGAAGCATTTTATGTAGTCTGGAGTGGTCTCGCCAGATACGGCCATCACTGTGGCTGCTCCCATGGATATGCCGTGGAGTACCATATTGGTGTGAGTGGTGGAGTCAGAGAAAATGTCATCGGCGACTTCGGACCATTTTATTACGTCCCAGCGGTCTTCCCAGCCCATTTGTATGTGCTCTCCTTGGCTCTGGCCGTGTCCGTAGAGGTCGGGCAGGAGTACGTTGTAGCCAAGGGTGTGGTTGTAGAGGTATGCTATGTGTAGCATTCCTTCTGCTCTTACTTTATATCCGTGTACTATGACTGCGCTTGCAAGTGTATCTTTGGGGGCGTAGAGATAGATGGCGTGTGAGCGTCTGCCGGGTGTCATCTCGATGAAGGTGTCCCTGACGCAGCCGTGCTCATAGATGGAGTCCATCCATTGTTCTATCCATGGGCATTCGTCCTTCATTCGCTCTTTCCAATGTTCGGCACTAAGGCGTTCATCGATAGGGTAGGAGAGTGAGTAGTCGAGCATATACACGCTTGCTCCAACTATCAAAGCCAATACTGTCAGACAGGTGATTAGGAGTGGTTTCATTTTTGGGTGTTGTTTGGTTATTTGGTTAGTTGGTTGTTTGGTTGTTTGGTTGGGTGTTTTGTGAGGTTTTAAGGTTATTTTGTGAGGTTATAAGGTTTTAAGGTTATAAGGTTTTGAGGTTATTTTTGTTGTTTTGTTGTTTGGTTGGGTCTTTGGTTGTTTGGTGGCCGTTGGCTGTTTAATGGCTGTTTAATGGTTGTTTAACAAGTAGAACCAACCAAACAACCAAACAACCAAACAACCAAACAACTAAACAACAAAACTCACATATTATACGTCGTACGCAAGACTCTAAACTCGGTGCGGCGGTTGAGTGCGTTGCATATTTCTTGCTGTTCGGTGTCGGGGAGTGATAGTATGAACTGTTCGGTGAGGACGTCGCCTTCCTTGAGAAAGGGGTATTGGGCTGAGAGTTTGCGGGTGATGGTCTTGGGGTTGCTCTCGCCGTATCCTACGGGGGTGAGGCGGTCTTTGGCTATGCCTTGGGCTATGAGGTATCTGACCACGCTCTCGGCGCGTCGCTGTGAGAGTCGCTGGTTGTAGGACTCGGCACCGCGATAGTCGCAGTGGGCTGACAGTTCGATGGTGACGTGTGGGTTCTCGTTGAGTAGCGTCACGAGGCTGTCAAGGGCTTGTGTGCTGTTTTCGGTGAGCTCGGCACTGTCAAAGGCGTAGAAGACGTTGCGGATTAGTACTGGCGATGTGAGGCTTGCCAGGGCGAACTGTAGGGTGAACTGGCGTGACTCGTCGCTCTGGTCTATGCTCAGCTCTTCGGTATGGTTGAGATAGCCTTTGCATGTGGCCATGAATATGTAGTCTACTCCTGGTTTCAGTTCTTGTTCGAACGATCCGTCGCTGCGTACGGTGAGTCGTGTGTTGGTGCCGTCGTTGCCTACCATGTACACGAGGCCTTCGGGCAGTTCGTAGCCGTCTTTTTCGTAGACCCAGCCTTTGACGGTCTGTATGACTTCGGGGCATTCGAACGACATGATTTGATCCCAACCTCGGCCGTTGCCGCGATTGGTGGAGAAGTAGCCGCGGTTGTGTGGGCCTTCGAAGGTCATGCCGAAGTCGTCGCCTTGTGAGTTGATGGGCGAACGGAGGTTTTCGATTTTCCATTTGCCTCGGTCGTTTTGTCTTGCACAAAAGATGTCGAGTCCTCCCATGCCTGGGTGGCCGTTGCTTGAGTAGTAGAGGTCGCCGTTGGGACGGAAGGTGGGGAACATTTCGTCGCCTGGAGTGTTGATAGGCTCTCCGAGGTTTTCCATGGCGGCGATGCTGTTTTCGTCGAGGCTGATGCGCCAGATATCCATGCCTCCAATGCCCCCTGGCATGTCGCAGGTGAAGTAGAGCCATTTGCCGTCGGGCGAGACAGCAGGGTGGGCAAAGGTGGTGAGGGTGTCGTCGGCTATGACGAACTCTTCGGGCTTGCTCCATGTGGCGTCGCTGCGCTTGCTGGTCATAATCTGCGCCCGGCGCGGATAGTCGGGGTCTGAGGTGCAGCGTGTGAAGTACATGGTGGCTCCGTCGGGGCTGAAGGCGCAGGCTCCGTCTTCGTATGCGGAGTTTAGCTCGCCTTCGGCTGCTTCGGGCTGACTCCATTTGCCTTTGTCGTCTTTCTTGGAGTAGAAGATGTCTGCCATCTTGGTTCCGGTGATGCCGCTGAGGTCTTTGCCTGAGGCTGTCTGGCGAGTGCTGGTGAAGTAGAGCTGATCCCACTCGTCGCCGTAGAGGGCTGGCGAGTAATCGCTGCGGCGGCTGCCCAGGACTGGCTGTTTCCTGATGGTGTAGAGCGTGGGCTCTTTCTTCCATACTGGGGCAAGACGGCAGCCTGCTATGCCGTTTTGGGCCAAGATGTTGTGGCGGTCGTATTCCAGATATTTGGCGTAGTGCTTTTGGGCTTCTTTGTAGTTGCCCAGATTGTGCTGCATGCGTGCCAGTTTTAGATAGGCTGTCGAGTCGGGGTATTTGTAGCGGATTGCATTCTGATATGCTCCTGCTGCTTTTGCGGCGTAGCCTATGCGGCTGTAGCATTCGCCCAGCTTCCATGCTCTTTCGCCGCGTTGCTTTTTCTCTTTGGGTGGCGTGCGGCTGTATGCGGTCTTGTATTGTGCGGCTGCGTTGGTGTATTCGCCGATGGCGTAAAAGGCGTCGCCTTTCTTGACGTATTGTTCGGGCTTGCACGCTGTGAGTGACATCAGGCTGCCCAACACTATGGCGAGAATGCCTGCCTTGATGGCCTGGGTGCGTGAGGGCTTCTTGCTCTTCTTGCTGACTTCTTCGGTTATGGATACGTGGCGGTTGGAATTGTCGCGCATGACGGTCACTACGATGTCTGTGACCATCTGTTTGAGCTCGTCGAGGAATTGGCGTGCATCGTATTGGCGGGATTCTATCTGGCGTAGCTTGCACTCCCAGATGCCTGTGAGTTCGGCACTCTTGAGCAGGTCTTCGTGTATGATGCTGATGAGCTCTACGCCGGTGGCTGTGGCCCATAGCGATGTGCGTTCCTTGCATATGTACCGACGGCGGAAGAGTGTCTCGATGATGGCTGCCCGGGTGGAGGGGCGGCCTATGCCGTTGGCTTTGAGTGCGTCGCGGAGCTCTTCGTCTTCGACCATCTTGCCTGCTGTCTCCATGGCTCTCAGCAGAGTGGCTTCGGTGTAGGGCTTGGGTGGTGTGGTCCACTTTTCTGACAGCAGCGGACTGTGCGGCCCTTCTTCGCCTTTGACGAACGTGGGCAGCGAGGCTGGAGGAACTGTGGACTGGCTGTCTGTGGCATTGTGCTTGTCTTCCTCTTTTTTGAATACTACTCGCCAGCCTTCGTCGGTGACGACGCGTCCTGTGGTGCGAAACTGGACTTCTCCGACGTGTGCCATGACTGTGGTGGTCTCAAATTTGCAGTCGTCGTAGAATGCTGCTATAAACGTGCGTGCAATCAGGTCGAAGACCTTTTGCTCCATCTCGGTTAGTGCCTGTGGGGGGACGCCTGTGGGGATTATGGCGTGGTGGTCTGTCACCTTCGTGTTGTCGAAGACTTTCTTGCTTTTCTTCAGTGGCTTGCCTCCGAGGGGG
>CALZJL010000154.1 GCA_945787625.1 uncultured Prevotellaceae bacterium | reverse complement strand
ACTATGCGCAAAAAACTTTTGTTAATCGCTGCTATGCTGGCCTCTACGGCTGGTTTGCTGGCTCAGAGCATCGAGATGCTCAACAACACTACTGCCGAGCTTAGGCTCAAGGACGGTGGGCGTGTGTATGTGGACTTTTACGGACCGCATACTTTCCGTATCTTTGAGGACCCTAAGGGGGGTGTGATTCGCGATCCTGAGGCTCAGCCTGAGGCTAAGATTCTGGTGGACAATCCCCGACGTAATCCTGGCAAGGTGAGACTGGAGGGGAATGTGGTCTCTACGGACGAGATTAGTGTGAGAATGAATCTTGAGACAGCGCAGTTTGCTGTCTTGAAGGGGGGCAAGGTGGTGCTCGAGCAGGTGCTGCCTACGGAGTTTGGCAAGAAGGCTACGACGGTGACGCTATCGCAGGGGAAGGATGACTACTTCTTCGGCGGTGGTGTGCAGAACGGTCGTTTCAGTCATCGTGGCGAGGCGATAGATATTGTGAATACCAATAGTTGGGTAGATGGTGGGGTGTGCTCACCGGCTCCGTATTATTGGTCTACGGGGGGGTATGGCTTGATGTGGCATACTTTCCGCCCTGGCAGGTATGATTTCGGTAGTGAGGAGGCTGGCAAGACTGTGTTGAGCCATGAGACTGACTATCTGGATCTTTTCGTGATGGTCAACGAGGGGCGGGCGGTGCCTCTGCTGAATGATTATTATCAGATTACGGGTAATCCTGTCCTGCTGCCTAAGTTTGGTTTTTATCAGGGTCATCTGAATGCTTACAATCGTGATTTCTGGACTCCGTCTGAGACTGGATTTATGGCATACGAGGACGGTAGGCGTTATAATGAGAGCCAGAAGGATAATGGTGGGGTGCAGGAGACTCTCAATGGCGAGAAGGGTAACTATCAGTTTAGTGCGCGTGCCGCTATCGACCGTTATTTGGACAATGACTTCCCTCTGGGGTGGTTCTTGCCTAATGATGGGTATGGTGCTGGCTATGGCCAGACGGGCAGCTTGGACGGCAATATTCAGAACTTGAAGGAGTTTGGCGACTATGCTCGTTCGCGCGGTGTGGAGATTGGACTGTGGACTCAGTCTGACTTGCACCCGAAGGAGGGTGTGGAGCCTCTCTTGCAGCGTGATATAATTAAGGAGGTTCATGACGCTGGGGTGCGTGTGCTCAAGACTGATGTGGCTTGGGTGGGCGCAGGATATTCGTTCGGCTTGAATGGTGTGTGTGATGTGGCTCAGGTGATGCCTTATTATGGCAATGATGCGCGTCCGTTTATCATCACTCTCGATGGCTGGGCTGGTACGCAGCGTTATGCTGGTATTTGGACTGGCGACCAGACTGGCGGCGAGTGGGAGTATATTCGCTTCCATATCCCGACGTATATTGGTTCGGGCTTGGCTGGCCAACCTAATGTGACGAGCGATATGGACGGTATCTTTGGTGGTAAGAATGTGCCTGTGAATGTGCGTGACTTCCAGTGGAAGACGTATACTCCGATGCAGCTGAACATGGACGGCTGGGGCTCTTCACCCAAGTATCCGCAGGCTCAGGGCAAGAGGGCTGCTGAGATCAACCGCTACTATCTGAAGCTGAAGTCTGTATTGCTGCCGTATGCCTATACTATAGCGCGTGAGGCTGTGGACGGCAAGCCGATGATACGTGCGATGTTCCTGGAGGAGGAGAATGCTTTCACTTTGGGCAAGCGTACGGAGTATCAGTTTATGTATGGGCCTTATATCTTGGTGGCTCCTATTTATAAGGAGACTCGTGCTGACAAGGATGGCAATGATGAGCGTGATGGTATTTACCTGCCTAAGGGGGAGTGGGTGGATTATTTCACTGGCGATGTGTATGAGGGTGGACGTATCGTCAATAATTTTGCTGCTCCGCTGTGGAAGCTGCCTGTGCTGATTAAGCGTGGGGCTATCATTCCTATCCATAAGCCCACGAATACTCCTAAGGAGCTTGATCCGAAGTATCGTGCTTATGAGATTTATCCGTTGGGCAAGAGCGAGTTTACTGAGTATGATGATGATGCCAGGACGCAGGCTTATTTGACTGGCAAGGCTGTGACTACTACGGTGAGGGCTGACTTTGACGGTAAACGTCTGGTGATTGGCATCGATCCTGCTAAGGGTGAGTTTGATGGCTTTGAGAGAATGAAGAGCACGGTGTTGCGTGTGTATTCTTCGACTGGAGTGAAGAAGATTGCTGCTAAGGTGGGCAAGGCTTCGCTCAAATTGACTCAGGCGCAGAGCTGGGACGAGTGTGTGCGTACTCCGGGGTCGTATTTCTGGGGTATCAATCCTAATGATATGTATATGACGGCGGCGAGTGTGATTGTCAATCTGCCTGAGGCTGATGTGACGGCTGATGCTGTGACGGTCACCATTGATGGGGTGAGCGTTGACAATTCTAATAAGTTGCTGAAGAGTACTGGCGCTCTGTCTAAGGTGGAGGCTAAGTGTGTGCCTCATGATGCTTATGCTGTGCGTCCGGAGTGGAAGAAGTTGGCTAACGCTGATTATTATGAGGTGGAGTTTGAGGGTCAGATATACAGCAATATCACGGCTGAATGCTATGAGATTGATGGGCTCAGACCTGAGACGGACTATGCCTTGAGGGTGCGTGCTGTCAATAAGGACGGGAGAAGCGAGTGGACGGACTTGAGTGTAAGGACTGAGGCTGATCCGCTGCGTTTTGCTGTGCGTGGCGCTCGTGCGGTGACTTCTTGTGCTAACCAGCCTGGGCAGGGTGTAGATCACTTGTTTGACTTTGACTTGACGTCGGCATGGCATACGGACTGGAATAATAATCCTAAGGCTGTACCGTTTGACTTGACGGTGGATCTGCGCAGTGTCAATACTTTGGATAAGTTGCAGTATGTGCCTCGTGCTGATGCTGGCAATGGTACGATTACTAAGGGTACGTATCAGTGGAGCATGGATAAGCTGACGTGGTCTGAGCCTGTGGAGTTCGTATGGGAGCGTAATGGTGAGGTCAAGGAGCTGGCGTTCCCGGGCAACCCTGTGGCTCGCTTCGTGCGCTTGCATGTCACTGAGGCTGTGGGCGACTTTGGCTCTGGCTCTCAGATGTATATCTTCCGTGTCGGCGGGTCTGAGTATTATATCCCGGGTGATATCAACAAGGATGGCCGTGTGGACGAGAATGATTTGACTTCGTTCCTGAACTATACTGGCCTGCGCAAGGGAGACGGTGACTTTGACTATATCTCTAAGGGTGACCTGAATGGCAATGGGCTGATTGATGTATATGATATCAGTTCGGTGGCTGTCGAGCTTGAGGGCGGTGTGTCTTCTCGCGTGGTTCCTGCTGTGGAGGGTGTTGTGACTCTGAAGGCTGACAAGGCTTCGTACAAGGTGGGCGACGAGGTTCGCATCGCTGTAGAGGGTAAGGGCTTGAAGAGTGTAAATGGTATTTCTTTGGCTATCCCTTATGATACTAATGAGTATGAGTATCTTGGTGTGGAGGCTACGGGTGTGAGTCAGATGTACAATATGACTTACGACCGTCTGCATACGAATCATCAGAAGGCTCTCTATCCTACGTTTGTCAACCTCGGCGAGCAGATTTATGCTGAGGGTGATATGACGGTCATGGTGCTCAAATTTAGGGCGAAGAAGGCTGGCAAGTGTTCTTTGGTACATAAGGACGGTTTGCTGGTTGACAAGAACCAAAATGTAGTCAAATTCTGATGTGTATGTTTGTGTGTGGGCAGGTGTTTTTGCCTGCTCACTCACGAGAATATCTTCTCCCGACTGTAGGACAGATGTCTTGCGGCCGGGTTTTCTTTTTTGGAAAACTTTTTCTTTAACTTGCTTGTAATAGGCGTTGATTATCAGGTGTATACAAAATAAAGTGGAAAACTTTTTTATTTTCCGTGTTGAAAATAGTTCCAAAAATGATTGTTTTTTTGGGGAAAATGGCTTATCTTTGCACCGCTTTTCCTCCTCTTGACGGTGGGCGGAATGTATGACTTAGGATTAATCTAAACAACTATAATATTTTAGATGCGATGATACAGACTGTAGTAAAACGCGATGGCCGT
>CALZJL010000153.1 GCA_945787625.1 uncultured Prevotellaceae bacterium | reverse complement strand
GAGAACGCCACTATACCACGAATTTCAATTTTGTGGTGATTGCCGACACTATGGCGTTGCAGGTCGAGAAGCCCATGCACAACGATATTTCCAATATGGTGCTCGACACAGTCTACGTCGTCAACGGAGACCCACTCGTGGTGGCACAGATAGCCGTGATACCCGAAGATACTGTCGATAGCGTATGGGTCAAGGTGGCACGCGACCAGATGACGATGGGCTGGGTTCACGAGTCTGACCTGCTTCCGGCCGTAGTGCCCGATGATCCCATTAGCATGTTTATCCACCTTTTCTCGCAAAGGCATCTGTGGTGGTTCGTGTCGCTCATCGGAGTGGTGGGGTTGATGCTGCTCGTCAGACGTATGCGCAGCAAGCGGTTTAAGATGGTGCATTTCAATGACATTGCCTCCATCTATCCTACGCTGCTGTGCCTGTCGCTGTGTTTTAGTGCGTCGATATACGCCAGCATTCAGACCCACGTGCCAGAGACCTGGGTGCAGTACTACTTCCACCCCACGCTCAACCCCTTTGGCTTGCCTTTGATTTTGGGAGCCTTCGTATGCAGTATATGGCTGATGGTTATCTTGCTGATAGCCGTGCTCGACGAGGTAAGACGATCTCTGACAGGCACGGAGGCCTTGCTGTATCTCTCTTCGCTTATGGCAGTGTTGATGTTGGAGTATCTCGTGTTTTCGCTCTCGGCAGTAGTGTATGTCGGCTATCTCTTTCTGGCGGTCTATGCTGTTTGGTCAATACGTAGGTATTGGAAATTATACAGACCGCGTGTGGTATGTGGCGTTTGTGGGTGCAAGATGCACGAGCCTGGGCGTTGCCCCAAGTGTGGACGAGAAAATGTGATTTGAAGAGAAATAAGAATAAAACTCCAACTTTGTCATGTCAAAAGATAAAACCATATACGTGTGCGACTACTGCGGTCAGGAATCCATTCGCTGGGTAGGCAAGTGTCCAGCCTGTGGGCGATGGAACACCATGAAAGAAATCCACGTTCACGACGAGAAACCCTCAGCCCAAAGCGCGCTGACCAAGATAGCCATGCAGACCGCTTCTGCCCAAGAACAGAGAGTCAGACCAGCCAGAGTTTGCGACATACGCGCCGACGAAGAGCCGCGACTCGACCTGCACGACGCAGAACTCAATCGAGTGCTCGGCGGAGGTCTCGTGCCAGGCAGCCTCGTACTGCTCGGAGGAGAGCCAGGCATAGGCAAGAGCACGCTCGTCCTCCAGACCATACTTAAACTGCCCCACTGCAAGGTGCTCTACGTCAGCGGCGAGGAGAGCGCACGTCAGATCAAGCTACGAGCCGACCGCCTCGGCTCGCAAAGCGACGTGCTTATCTACTGCGAGACCTCGTTAGAAAAAATCTTTGCCGAGATAGCCAACACAGAGCCGCAGTTGGTGGTGATAGACTCTATCCAGACCATCAGCACCGAAGGCGTAGAGTCGAGCCCAGGCTCCCTGTCGCAGATACGCGAGTGCGCAGCCGCATTGCTCAAATACGCCAAGGGTGGGGGAGTCAGTATCCTGCTCATAGGCCATATCACCAAGGAAGGCACCCTTGCCGGTCCCAAGGTGCTCGAGCACATCGTCGACACCGTCCTACAGTTTGAGGGCGACCAGCACTACATGTACCGCATCTTGCGCAGCATCAAAAACCGCTTTGGCTCCACGAGCGAACTCGGCATCTACGAAATGCGCCACGACGGTCTGCGCCCAGTCACCAACCCCTCTGAGTTGCTCATCTCCGACAATCGTGACGGTCTCTCAGGCACAGCCATCGCAGCAGCCATCGAAGGAGCACGACCCTTCCTCATCGAGACCCAGGCACTCGTCTCTACAGCAGCCTACGGCACAGCCCAGCGCAGCTCCGTAGGATTCGAGAGCCGCCGCCTCAATATGCTGCTTGCAGTGCTTGAGAAGCGCGTAGGCTTCAAGTTGGCACAGAAAGACGTATTCCTCAACATCGCCGGAGGTCTTCGGGTCACCGACCCGGCCCTCGACCTGAGCGTCATAGCCGCAGTCCTGTCGAGCAATGTCGACACCCCCATAGACTCATCTACAGCCATGGCAGGCGAAGTAGGACTCAGCGGCGAGATACGCCCCGTGAGCCGCATCGAGCAGCGCATAGCCGAAGCACAGCGTCTCGGCTTTTCACGCATACTTATCCCGCACCACAACGCACAAAGCCTTTCCCCCACGTCCTACAAGATAGAAATCGTCCCCGTGCGTCGCGTAGCAGAGGCAGTCAGAGAACTCTTCGGATAGACACCCGTCAGAACCCGAAAATCAGCGGCAGCACCACCACCATCACTATCCCCATGATTATCTGCAGCGGCAGCCCCACCTTGATATAGTCCATAAAGGTATATTGCCCAGCCTTCATCACCAAAGCATTGGGAGGAGTCGAAAACGGTGAAGCAAAACACATACTCGCACCCACAGCCACAGCAAACAGCAAAGGCACAGGGCTCACACCGCAGCTCACCGCAGCCGAAAGGGCAATCGGAGCCATCAGCACCGCCGTAGCCGTGTTGGATATAAACATAGTCAGGAGCGAAGTAGCGAAATAAATACCAGCCAGCAACGCCGTAGGGCTAAGCGAGCCAAGATTGTCCGCCAGCAGCGCGGTAATCAGCGTCGTCGCCCCAGTCTTCTCCAGAGCCGTCGACATAGGCATCATAGCAGCAATCAGCACTATACTCTCCCAGTTGATAGTCTTGTATGCAGCCTCGACACTGCGGAAACACCCCGTCAGAATCATCAGCACACTCGCTATCAGCACCGCCGTCACAGGAGCCACGGGGATAAAGTCAAACACCATCAGCACCACCATCAGCACCATGATAGCAGCAGCCACAGGAGCCTTGTAGTCCAGCACCACACGTGCCGCCTCCCTTAGGGGCTGCCCGAGCACCACCCAATGCTCCTCATCGTTAGACAGACGCCCTATATTCTGCCACGTACCCTGCACGAGCAGCACATCGCCGTCCTGCATCTTCACCTCAGCCAGATTCTCACGAATATACTCGCCACCCCTGCGCACGGCAAGCACATTGATGCTAAACTTCGACCTGAACCCCGAGTCAGCCAGACGCATACCCACAAATTTTGATTGGCGCAGCAACACAATCTCCGCCAAACCGATGTCATAAAAATCAAGCGACCCGTTCGAAGGCGAAGCATTCAGCCCATACTCCTCGGCAAACATCGCCATACTGTCCTCCTTGCCCGAAATGTAGAGGATATCCCCAGCCTTGACGCGCACATCAGCCGTAGCCATAGTCTGAGAGATGTCTCGCACCAATTTGCGCTTCTTGCCACTCTCGTTTCTCACCTCGATCACCGTCAGCCCATAACGACGATGTAAGTCAAGCTCCCCGATAGTAAGCCCCACGAGCCCGTTCCCCTTCGCTATCTCAAAGCGGCACACATTGTCAGCAATCCTATACTCCCTCACCAGCGAGCGAAGCGATTTGCCCTCCGCCTCGTCCTTACCCCCAGACCCCACCTTGCTCTTCAGCAACCATTTGCTCAGCGGCAACAACACAACCACCCCCACTGCCACACACACCGCACCCACAGGCAGAAACGAGAAAAACGAAAGCCCCTCCATACCAGCCTCCATCAGCGTCTCGTCAATCACGAGGTTCGGCGGCGTGCCAATCAGCGTAAGCATACCACCCATCGAGCTCGCAAAAGCAAGCGGCATCAACAGCCTCGTAGCATCACGCTTGGCCTCAGCAGCCATCGACACCACAATCGGCAGCATCAGCGCCACAGTCCCCGTATTGCTCACAAACGCCCCAATCATAGCCGTCACCACCATGACCAGAACCAGCAGCCCCGACTCAGACCTCCCAGCCAGACTCATCAGCTTCGAGCCCACCATCTTGGCCAATCCCGTGTGAAACACACCGCCCCCCACGATAAACAACCCCGCCATCATGATGATGATAGGGTTGGAAAATCCAGCCAGAGCCTCCGCAGGAGTCAGTATCCCACCCAGCAGCAGCGCAATCACCGCACACAAAGCCACAACATCCGACCTCAATTTATTCCAAGCAAAAGCCACCGC
>CALZJL010000152.1 GCA_945787625.1 uncultured Prevotellaceae bacterium | reverse complement strand
ATCAGCTACACTGGAGGTGCTGCCCCGTCAATGGCAAGAACTGCCTTCGCCGGTGATGAGAGCACCGATATCGATTCGATAGATGCAGAAGGGTCAGAATCTGACGGCACCTCAGCCTACGACCTCTCAGGCCGACGCATCTCACGCTCAGCAGAAGGCATAAAGATAGTAATCTCGCCCGACGGGAAGGTCACGAAAGTGATGAGGTAGACATGCGTTGACGAGTATGTCCACATATATTGCCAAGTATGTGGACATAAATGGCAAAATATGTGGAGATACTTGGCAAGGTATGTTGACAGCGGATAAAACAAAAGAAACCGCCACTGAAAGGGTTGTCCAATCAGTGGCGGTAACTTTATCCTTAGAGATATTATTCTGCGCTCAGAGTGAAGCGGCTCATGGCGATGACGGTGAGCTCGCTGTCAATACCCTTGAGGTACTGCTCTACGGTCAGGTTCTTGTCCCAGATATACTCCTGAGAGAGCAAGCATGATTCCTTGAGGAACTTGTTGAGACGGCCCTTGGCGATGTTCTGAATCATAGCCTCGTTCATGTTGGCAGACTTCTCGGCTGTGACGTCGGCGATAATCTTCTTGACGGCTGCAACGTCGTCGGCTGTAATCCAACCCTTGGTCTGGTTAGACTCCATGTGATCCTCGCTGTCGAAGTGTGCAGGGTTGTAGCCTGCCTTCTTGATGGCTGCCTCTACGGCTTTCTGTACCAACTCTGCCTTTGTCTTTTCGATGGCTACCTCTACCTCCTTGTCCTTGACTTCCTGAGGTACACCGCTCTCGTCGATGGCTACAGGTGATGCGCTGGCTATCTGCATGGCGATGTTCTTGCCGCACTCTGCGTCGGCTACTGCCTTGTTGAACTGTACCATAGAGCAGAGACCGTTGCGGTTCATGTGGTTGTATGTAGCTACGTTCTCGCCCTCGATGATGCTGTAGCCGTCGAGCTCCATCTTCTCACCGGTGATACCGCTGCGGTTTACTACTGCATCTTGTACTGTGCCGTCACCCAAGGGGAGAGCCTTTACCTCGTCGAGGGTCTTGCACTTGGCTGCAATGGCTGCATCGATAATCTGGTTGGCAAGAGCTACGAAGTCTGCGTTTGTAGCTACGAAATCGGTCTCACACTTCAAGGCGATAATTGCTGAGAAACCGTTGGCACTCTTTACGAGCACACAGCCCTGAGCAGCCTCGCGGTCGCTACGCTTGGCAGCTACAGCTGCGCCTTTCTTGCGGAGGTATGCAACAGCACCATCCATGTCGTCGCTCTCGGCGAGAGCCTTCTTACAGTCAGCAAGACCAGCTCCGGTCATCTCACGGAGTTTCTTGATCTCGGTCATTGTAAATTCCATAGTCGTATAGTTTTTTGTTGTTTTGTTGTTTTGTAGATTTGTTGGTTTGTGGTTCGCGTGATTGTGAAAAGGGGGTTAGAGATTATTGTACCTCTAACCCCCTCAGTATCTGTCGGACTTGAGGTGTGTGGATTACTCCTCTGCCTTCTTCTCTTCCTTGGCTGGAGCCTCTTCGGCCTTCTCGGCCTTGCGCTCCTCCAAGCCTTCGTTGACTGCTGCGCAGATTACGTTGAGGATTGCCTCTACGCTGCTGCTTGCATCGTCGTTGGCTGGAATAACGAAATCTATTGGATCTGGGTTAGAGTTGGTATCGACAATACCGAATACTGGGATACCAAGACGGTTTGCCTCTGCTACAGCGATGTGCTCTTTCATCACGTCTACTACGAAGAGTGCGCTTGGCAGACGTGTCAGGTCAGAGATTGAACCGAGGTTCTTCTCGAGTTTGGCACGCTGACGGCTGATCTGAAGCAGCTCGCGCTTTGAAAGGTTGCTGTATGTGCCGTCGGCCATGAGCTTGTCGATGGTAGCCATCTTCTTGACTGCCTTGCGGATAGTCGGGAAGTTGGTGAGCATACCACCGGGCCAGCGCTCTATGACGTATGGCATATTGATAGACTGTGCCTTCTCGGCAACTACGTCCTTGGCCTGCTTTTTTGTTGCAACAAACAATACCTTGCGACCGCTCTTGGCAATCTGCTTCATAGCCTCAGCGGCGATGTCGAGCTTGCCTACAGTCTTGTGAAGGTCGATGATATGGATACCGTTCATCTCCTTGAAGATGTATGGTGCCATTGCGGGGTTCCACTTTCTCTTGAGGTGACCGAAGTGACAGCCTGCCTCTAATAGTGTCTCAAAATTTGTTCTTGACATGTTGGTTTTGTCCTTTTTTATGTGTTTACTTTCTTTTTAATTCTGTTAGAATCAACCTTCGGGTAATCCTGACCATATACATATATATAATGGGGGAGTCTCGAAAGTTTAGATGCTAAACCACAAATTAACGCTTAGAGAACTGGAAGCGACGACGTGCCTTTGGACGACCTGGCTTCTTACGCTCTACCTCACGGGCGTCACGTGTCATGAAGCCTTCTGCACGTAGGGCTTTCTTGTCTTCTTCATTAATCTTGACCAAGGCACGTGCGATAGCGAGACGCAGAGCCTGGCTCTGACCTGTATAACCTCCACCACACAGTGTAACTTTGATATCATACTTCTCGGCTACGTCAAGCAGGTTCAGAGGCTGCTTTACGACATACTGCAGGATTGGGCTTGGGAAGTAGTTTTCCAGATCTCTCTTATTGATAGTAATCTTACCAGTACCTTCGGTAACATATACGCGGGCGACTGCGCTCTTGCGACGACCCAATGCATTTACTATTGCCATATCTTTATCCTATTTACTTGTAGAGGTTAATATCAATTGCTTTTGGAGTCTGTGCCTGCTGCTTGTGCTCGGCACCCTCGTAGATGTACAGGTTGTTGATGATACGATCAGCCAGCTTTGTCTTGGGGAGCATACCCTTTACTGTACGGCGTACGAGCTTCTCATAACCGTTCTTCTTGGCGAGAATGCTCTGTGGGGTCTCTACTCGCTGTCCGCCAGGATAGCCTGTGTAGCGCAGATACTCCTTTTCGGTCATCTTGTTGCCAGTAAGGATAATCTTGTCTGCATTGATGATGATGACGTTGTCACCGCAATCTACATGAGGCGTGAAATCTGGCTTATACTTACCTCTCAAAATCTTTGCCACCTTGCTTGCCAAACGACCGAGAACCTGGTCAGTAGCATCTACTACTACCCATTCCTTCTTGACGGTAGTCTTGTTGGCAGAGATGGTCTTGTAACTCAATGTGTTCATTGTCAAATGTTTGTTGCAATTAAATTTTAATTCTTTTCTTATCACTCCGACACGATTCACGGACCACAGCGCGAGGCCAATCACTACTGCTATCCACACATGTCACACGGACCCAACGAGAGCCCGCTGATAATAATCGGCTTGCAAAGGTACGCATTTTATCTTAATCTACAAGCATTTGTCAGTACTTTTTTCATAAAAAAGCTGTTTTTTCTTGGTCATGCCTCATAAAATATGTACTTTTGCAACGAATAACGACTTACAACACTAAACTTCAAGACGTAAATTAATATGCTTGCCCCTTCACTACTTAGTGCCGACTTTGGCAATCTCGCAAGGGAAATGGAATGGTTCAACCGCTCTGAAGCGCAATGGCTTCACCTCGATGTCATGGACGGAGTCTTCGTCCCTAATATATCATTTGGATTTCCCGTGCTTAAACACGTGGCACGTCTGACCGAAAAGCCGCTCGACGTACACCTCATGATAGTACAGCCGGAGAAGTTTGTGGACGAGGTCAAGGCCCTTGGTGCATACATGATGAATGTACACTATGAAGCCTGCCCTCATCTGCATCGTGTGATAGGCCAGATTCACGATGCAGGAATGAAAGCTGGTGTGACACTCAACCCTGCCACTCCTGTCTCGGTGCTTGAAGACATCATCTGTGATGTCGACATGGTTCTGCTCATGAGTGTCAACCCCGGTTTCGGAGGTCAGAAGTTCATACCCCACACCTTCGACAAATTGCGCAGTCTGAAAAGTCTAATTGAGCGTACTGGCTCAAATGCCCTCATACAGATAGATGGTGGGGTATGTCTCGACAACTGGCAACAACTCAGAGAGGCGGGGGCAGACGTGCTCGTGGCAGGCTCTGCCGTGTATGGTGCAGCAGACCCGATGGAGAT
>CALZJL010000151.1 GCA_945787625.1 uncultured Prevotellaceae bacterium | reverse complement strand
TCAAGGGCGATGAAGTGATTGCCAGGAAACTTGCCACTCTGAGCGGCATACCGAGCGGCAAGAGCATACTTGTGCTGGCCGACGCCCCCGCTACTGCCGAGGTTCCTGCCCGATATGCTTCATATAACCGCATCAATGTGGTGGTAGAAAATCTCAACGAGCTGCTGATGACCATTCCTGACAAAATTTGCATCAACTTTGCTCCTGTGACGATAGCCCTGAAAGACCTCGTCCCCGGACAGTACAACACCCAGGTCGACTATTGTGTGGATACCCCACTGGAGTTCCTTGGCGGCTCAAAGCTCATATACGAAGACGTAGAGGACGTAGAGGACGATATGGATGACGCCTCAGACTTTGATGCCAAGGCCATAGAAATCCAGGCCAACGTCGTAACCAACCTACCCATGGACCTGACCCTAAGCGTAGATGCCCTCGACAGAAACGGACGCAGCCTCAAGGGAGGCGTGATTGATGTCAACGATGTCGTGGTCGGCGCTCACAAAGGAGATGTTTCGGAGACTACAACTCAAGCCGTGGTCATCAATATCACACCTCGCGAAGGTCACTCTATCCGCGAACTGCTCCAGAATATGGCAAAATTCGTATACCGTGCAGAGTTTGAGGGCGAGGGCAAGCTCTACGAAAATGCAAGCATCAAGCTTACCAATGTCAAAGCCACGATAAAGGGCGGTATAGTATATGATGCAAACTGACAGCAATTGTTGAAACGTTTTTCCTCATTAGTTTACGATAATGAAATTTACTCTAAGAAATATCGCCATCGGTGCGGGGCTCATCTCCGCTTGCATGGCTCAGGCGCAGAATCTCAACAGCGCATACTTTCTGGATGGCTACGCATACGGCCATGAGTTGAACCCCGCCAAGGACTACGAGCGCAACGGCTATGTGGCAATACCCCTACTTGGCAATATCAATATGGAAAAGACAGGCAACCTCGCGTTTACAGACGTATTCATGCTCAACAACAACGGAGTCCTGTCTACATATCTGCACCCAGACTTCACACTCGAACAAGCTCTTGACGGCATTTCTTCAAACAACAGGTTCAACGTCGACATGCGACTGGACCTACTCGGAGCCGGCTTCCACGCCTGGGGCGGATTCAATACAATTAATATCACCTCGCGTACCAACATCGGCTTCAAGGCACCATACTCCCTGTTTGAGGCTACCAAAGAACTTGCCAACAAGGATTACGACATAAGCAATGTAGGCACGAGTGCGACATCGTGGGTAGAGATAGGCTTCGGTCACAGCCGCCAGCTCAACAAGGCAATACGTCTGGGAGCCAAGGTAAAAATACTGCTTGGAGCAGGGCGTGCCAATTTCAATTTGAAGAACGCCCGACTCAACCTCACAAGCCCCGACACATGGACCATCACAGCCAATGCTGAGGCCGACGTAAGTCTCAAGGGATTTACCTGGGGCGAGATGGAAACCAAGGAATACAAAGATCCTACTCGCGGCACTTATCAGCAGATAGACTTCGGCAATGTTGATGTCAAGAACCCCGGCGTCAGCGGAGGAGGTCTGGCATTCGACCTCGGTGGCGAATGGGATCTCGGCAAACAAGAGTGGGTCAAGGGGCTCAAGGTCAGCGCCTCGCTGCTCGACCTCGGCTTTATCACATGGACCGAGACGCATCATGCCTACAACAAGGGTGAGGAGTTCGTATTCGAAGGATTCAAGGACATCCAGATCGAAGACGGCCCCGGTACTCCCATGAAGGAGCAGACCCACAGCATAGCCGACCGCATGTCAGACCTGTACTCCCTACAAGACGGAGGCACAAGCAAGTCCACCTCCATGCTCGGTGCCACCTTCAACGTGGGTGTAGAGTACGAGATGCCCTTCTACAACAAGATGAGCGTAGGACTGCTCTCCACGACCCGCATACAGGGCAGCTATAGCTGGAATGAAGAACGCTTCAGTTGTACCGTATCACCCCTAAAATGGCTCGAAGGCAGCATAAACTTCGGCATCGGTTCGTTTGGTCCAAGTTTCGGTTGGGTTGCAAACATCCACCCCAAAGGCTTCAACATATTCGTAGGCATGGACCACACGATGGGTAAATTTACAAAGCAAGGCATCCCGATGGGCAAGAACACAGGGTTCACCCTCGGCATCAACATTCCCTTCGGAAAAGAAATCTAAGACAGGCTTTTCTGCATGACACAAGGGCGTGATAGTCATCTTTCTGATGGCAATCACGCTTTTTTTATCATAAACAGCAAGATTTTGCACACAAAACGACGAATTGTGCAAATAAATTAGTATCTTTGCACAAAACAAGCAAAGAAGTATAACCACATAACCAGAGGAGAATTATGTACCTACCTGAAAGTTTCAACCAAGCAGTTACAGACAGTATCAAAAACAATTGGAATCAGAATGCCTTGAGCGACTATGGCGAACTTACATTCCAATACAAGGACGTGGCTCGTATCATCGAAAAGCTACATATCATCTATGAAGCAGCAGGAATCAAGAAGGGCGACAAGATTGCCCTGTGCGGTCGCAACCAGTCCCGTTGGGGTATAGCATTCTTCTCTATTCTCACCTACGGTGCTGTAGCTGTGCCCATACTCCACGATTTCCACCCCGAGCAGATACACCAAATTGTAAACCACTCGGAGTCGAAGCTCCTCTTTGTCGGCCAGCAGGTCTGGGGCAAGATAGACATATCACAGATGCCCGGTCTCGAAGCAGCCATCGGCAACGAGGACTACGAGATACTCTCTGCCAAGAACAAAAAAATTGCCGACACCCGCAACAACCTCAACAAGCTCTTTGGCGAGAAGTATCCCGACAGCTTCCGTCCTGAGCATATCAAGTATCATATTGACGAGCCAGACGAACTGGCCATCATTAACTACACGAGCGGTACGACCAGCAACTCAAAGGGAGTGATGATACCTTATCGCGCCATCTGGAGCAATACGGAGTTTGCCTACGAGGTGCTCCACAAGGAGCTCAAGCCCGGACACACGGTACTCTCGATGCTGCCCATGGCCCACATGTATGGCATGGCATTTGAGTTCATCTTCGAGTTCACACGCGGTGTCCACATCAATTTCCTAACCAAGGTTCCCTCACCTGCCATACTCATGAAGGCCCTTGCCGATATCAAGCCACGCATCATAATATGCGTTCCTCTCATCATCGAGAAGATTGTACGTAAGGCTGTTTTACCCAAGATTCAAGACCGTAAGATGCAAATCCTGATGAAGACTCCCGTGGTGGGCGACCTCATCAAGAAGAAGATTTGCGAAGGCATGCGTCAGGCCCTCGGAGGCAACTTCTATGAAGCGATCATAGGAGGTGCTGCCATCAATCAGGAAATTGAAGCCCTTCTCAAGGACATCAAGTTCAACTATACGGTAGGCTACGGTGCAACCGAGTGTGCACCCATACTGGCATACGAAGACTGGAAGAAGTTCAAGATGGGGTCTTGCGGCAAAGCTGCGCCGCGCATGACCATCAAGATTGACTCCCCCGATCCCGAGAACGTCCCAGGCGAAATACTCGCCAAGGGTATGAACGTCATGCTCGGCTACTTTAAGAACCCCGAAGCTACAGCAGAGACTATCGTCGACGGCTGGTATCATACAGGCGACCTCGGCACCATCGACAAAGAGGGTAACATCTTCATCAAGGGACGCTCCAAAAATATGCTACTTGGCGCCAACGGCCAAAACATCTATCCCGAGGAGATTGAAGACAAGCTCAACTCCCTCCCCCTTGTACAAGAGTGCGTAGTAATCCAGAAGGGAGAGAAGATGTACGGTCTCGTATATCCCGACATGGATGCCGTAGAGAAACAGAATATCAGTCAAGACGATCTCAAAGCCCTCATGGAGGAAAACCGAAAGACCCTCAACACACAGATTCCAGCCTACGAACAGCTCTCAGGCATACGCATCATGGAGCATGAGTTTGAGAAGACCCCCAAGCGTTCAATCAAACGTTTCCTCTACAAGGACGCAGAAGTGTAGACTGTAAGGTTATTTTTGAGGTTATTTTTGAGGTTATAAGGTCGCTTCGCTTGTAAGGTTATGAGGTTTTAAGGTTAATTACCTTAACTTTCTCGGTACCAATTAAACGATTTGGAAG
>CALZJL010000150.1 GCA_945787625.1 uncultured Prevotellaceae bacterium | reverse complement strand
TTTGGTTATTTGGTTGTTTGGTTATTTGGTTATTTGGTTGTTTGGGTTCTAACGATAATAACCTCATAACCTAAAAAACCTCATAACCTAAAAACCTTAAAACCTCAAAACCTCACATCAATATAGCTCGGCTGGTATCTTTTCCTTGGCATTCTCAAAGTCCTCGACGGTGTCGAGCTCGCACGAGAACAGGTCGCTGGCATTGACTACGGTGTAGGTTTGTCCTTGGGCTATAAGTCGCTCGAAGGCAAGCTCGTAAAACTTGTTTTCGAGATGTTCCTCGTTCATCATCGCGTCGAGCTCGCGATAGAGGGCTTTGGTGTAGGCCTTACCCATCTTCTCTATGCCAAGGCTCTCGCCTGCCGCATCTGTGGGAGAGCAGGTCTTGCTTATCTCCTTGATGCTGCCCTCTGAGTCTGTCACGACTTTCATTTCTTCCTCGCCAAGCTCATGCTCTATGAGGGTAAGCACGTTGTCGGCAGGAGTGTCGAGCACACGACGTACGATGCGTGCGTCGTAGAGCAGGTCGCTGTCGAGAAGCAGAATGTCCTGCCCTTCGGCCTCGGGGCGTGCGAGCCAGAGCGAGTAGATGTTGTTGGTAGTGGCGTAGACTTCGTTGTGGATAAAGGTCACCCTGATGCCTTCGGGATAGGTGCGTGCGACGAAGTCTTCGATCATCTCGTGCAGATAGCCTGTGACGATGACGAATTCGTCTATGCCGTTTTCGCGGAGGGCGTCCATACTGCGTTGCAGCAGCGGACGCTCACCTATGTTGAGCAGACATTTGGGGGTGTTGTCGGTCAGGGGGCGCAGTCTTGAGGCTGTGCCGGCAGCGAGGATTATTGCTTTCATTTCGTATGACGGTATAGAGGCTCTGGCACTCACGCCAAAGCACAACGTTTGATGGTTTCGACTACGGTCTGTATTTGCTCCCTGCGTCCGAGGGTGATGCGCAGACAGTCTTCAAGCCCTTTGTCGGTCATGAACTTGATCTTGTAGTCTTGCGCTGCAAGAGCCTCTGCCAGAGCGTCCTTGATGCGTGTGGGGTATTTGATGAGGATAAAGTTAGCCACGCTCTTGTACACCTTGAAGCCTTCGAGACCTGAGAGCTCGGACTTGAAGAGCTGGCGGTCCCACTCCATATCGTCTGCCACACGACGATAGTGTTCGTCGCTGTCTAAGGCTGCCAGGGCTACTGCTTCGGAGAATCTGTTGTAGCCGAGGTACTTGTTGCAATAGCTGAGGAACTGGTCGTGTCCGGCTCCGATGAAGCCAAAGCCCACACGCAGTCCGGGCAAGCCGTAGAACTTGCTCAGCGTACGCGAGATGATGAGGTTGTTGTACTTGTTGACCAAGGGGGCGATGTAGTCCGTATCCGTGGTGATGAAGCTCGCGTATGCTTCGTCGACGAGCACCATAGTGTCGGAGGGGATATTCTCCATTATGCGCCCTATCTCCTCGCTCGTCAGACTGTTGCCCGTAGGATTGTTTGGCGAGGCGAGCAGCAGCATACGGGGGTGTATGCGGTTGGTATACTCGATGACTTCGTCGACGTTGTAGGCAAAGGTGTCGCCCGTCTCGTAGAGTGGATACATCTCAAACGTTCCGCCACACTCGCTTGCCACGCGGTTGTAGTACCACCACGAGAACTCGGGTATGAGAATGGTCTTGTTGTCGCCCTCCATGAGGAAGTAGTGAATGGCGTTTTTCAGTATCTCTTCGCCTCCGTATGCGAGCAGCACTTGCTCCTCGGGCACGCCGTATATCTCGCTGACTCGTACGCTGATCTCACTCTTCTTGCCCTGGTCGTAGATACGGGTATAGAAGCACAGAGTCTCAGGCTTGAAACTCTTTATAGCCTCTATCACTTTCTCCGATGGCTCAAAATTAAATTCGTTTCTATCAAGATAGTTCATATTTCGCAAATTTGTATTTCTGTTGACAACATGGGGCTTCTCAGCCAATTTCTCTACAAAGATAGCCTAATTTTCTCATACAATAAAGAAAATCCTTTATTTTTTTTGAATTATTTTTACACACAGGGGAGGGTAAAATTAAGTTCTCAAAATTGCTGTTATTAAATAAAAAAATCGTAACTTTGCCCTCGTTTTTATGAATTACACATATTAAAATATGTAAAGTCAGATGAAAATATTTGAAAACTACAAGAAATCGCTCAAGTCTACCGAGACTGAAGACTGGCTGGATCTGCGCGTGGTACGCCCTTTTTCATATCTTTTGGCTCTGGTCTTTGACAAGCTCGGCACGCACCCGAATACGGTCACCATTCTTTCGATGATAATAGGCGTGGCAAGCTGTTGGGGCTACATGCACGGATCGTATTTCTACGAGGGTCGTGAGGGGCTTGTCTTCAACGTGATAGCCTGTCTGCTACTGCTCGCTGCGGACATTCTCGACTGCACGGACGGACAGCTGGCTCGCATCAGCGGCAAACGGAGCAAATGGGGGCGCATACTCGACGGCTTGGCTGGTCCGGTATGGTTCGTGCCCATCTATTTGGTGCTGGTATACCGATTCTATATGCACCACTCTATCGAATTTGCATGGTTTGGCATTCCCGACACGGAGCAGAACACTCTGATAGCCACAACCGTAGTCCTAATCCTAGCACTGGTGTCTGGCTTTTGGGGAATGTCGGGGCAGCAACGTCTGGCCGACTACTACATACAGATTCACCTCTATATGCTCAAGGGCGAGAAGGGCTGCGAGCTCGACACTTCCGAATCGCAGCAACAAGACTATGAAGCCTTGCCCTCAAACTGCAATCCCGTGTGGAAAATGTTCCAAAAGAGCTACATCAACTATACCAAAATGCAGGAAGCCGCCACACCACGCTTTCAGACCCTCATGCAGGCACTCAAGGAGAAATACGGCACGGCATCGGCCATGCCTGCCGAGATAAGGGAGCGTCTGCTCAAGGCTTCACGCCGCATAATGCCGTGGAATGCGATGCTGACCTTCAACTTCCGCACAGGCATATTTTTTGCCTTCTGTTTGCTCGACTTGCCAGCATGGAACTTCGTCTTCGAAATCGTAATGCTCGGCTTGCTCACAAAGTGGATAGTGTACACTCACGAACGTGAGTGCACTAAGGTTTACGAGGCCATAAGGCTCAATCCTTAATTTTCATCAGGGCCATGCCGATGGCAATCCACACAATCTCGCGCACACGGCAGATGATGCTCACGTACATTCCCACCGCGGGGGTAAGCCCCATGGCTGCTATGGAAAGAGCAAAGCCACCCTCCTGCACTCCAAGCTGCAAGGGGAGGAAGCCGATGAGGTTGGCAAACAGGGTAGTAAAGGCCAGAATCAGGACTGAGTGGAAATATGTGAGCAAGTAGCCGTCCCAGCCTCCGCCACAGTTCTCACCCAGAAGTAGCAGCATAAACATTATCTCAAGAGCCTGTACCAAGCGTCCGAGATACTCCAGGAGGAAACTCTCGTAGAAAGCCTTCTTGTCTTGAGCGTGAAGGGCGGCAATCTGTCGGTCTATATTCTCCAGGGCATGGCGGTGCGTCTCAAGGAAGCGTCCGCTCCAGCCTTTCAATCCGGGAATATGGCCTATGAATTTTATCACCTTTACGACAAGGCCGTTCTTGTAGCCGCGGCTGAACATATAGAACGCTCCGAGACAGAAGAAGAATATGATTCCGAGTATGATGCCCACGCTCTTGTCCATCAGTATGCTGTCATCGCCAAGCAGCCACAGCGCGATATAGAAGAAGATGCTCGTAAACCAAAGCCAGAAATGCGCGAATACGTGCATCATGGCATAGAGTATGACGCTGCTCGTGGCGCGGTGCTTGTCCATGTTGCGGCTGAGCTCCATGATGCGCCAAGGCTCTCCTCCCAGTCCGCCCACGGGGGTGGCATAGTTCAAGGCGTAGCCCGTGATGGTGAGGCGGAAGACTCTCCGCAGCGACACGTGCTCGTCGTCAGACTTTGTACCAAGGATGACACTATTCCACGACAGGGCATTGATAAAGTATACCAGCACCCATACGCCGAGTATAGGAAACATCCAGTAACCTGCACGGCAGATATGCTGCCATAGCTCGACAAAACTCACATCAAAGGTGAAGAGCATGACTACGCACGCCAACACGCCAACGACGAAAAA
>CALZJL010000149.1 GCA_945787625.1 uncultured Prevotellaceae bacterium | reverse complement strand
TTTAACTACAATAGCGTCCCAACGGGCTCAAACTTCAACAACCGCGTATATTCCAATGTAGGCGCAATGACCAACAAGGGTGTGGAGTTCAGCTTCATGGCCCGCCCCATCGTGTCTAAGGACTGGTATTGGGAGATTAGCGGCAACTTTGGCTACAATCATAACTGTATCGACGAGCTTTACGGAGGCAAGGACGTAATCGACGGTGGTGTATGGCATGCAGACGAGCCCATCTCCATGCATAAGGTAGGTCTGCCTATGAACAGCTTCTTTGTCTATCAGCAGGTATACGATGAGAATGGCAAGCCTCTGCAGGGAGTCTATGTTGACCGCAACGGCGATGGAGAAATCACTGCCAGCGACCGCTATTTCTACAAGAGTACCACAGCCCCCTGGACTGCAGGACTCAGCACACGTCTGCAATACAAGAACTGGGATTTTGGCATGAACTTCCGTGGCTCATTTGGAGGCTATGTCTACAATGAGATTGAGTCCGGCAAGGTCAATGTCAGTCAGGCATACGTACAGAAGGGCGAGGGGTGGCTTGAGAACATCACACCAGAGCTTGCCGACATGGGGTGGTCTTCTTACATCTATGGCGCTTCTGACTATTTCGTGCAAAATGCTTCATACGTCAAGTGTGACAACATCACGTTGGGCTATAGTTTCAAGGACCTCTTCAAGGCCAAGAAGTATCAGGGTCTGAGCGGACGTCTTGCATTTAGCGTGAGCAACGCGTTCTACATCACAAAGTACAAGGGCTTGGATCCTGAGCAGACCAGCGGAGCCGAGAGCAGCCTCTACCCACGCCCACGTACATATATGGTAAATCTGAATCTCAACTTCTAATCCCAGAAAAACGATGAAATTCAATAAATATTTGTCAATCTTTGCTGCCGGAGTCATTGCAGCCGGCACAATGACATCATGTATGGCGGATTTGGACAGCGAAATCATCGACCCGGATGTGGTCGAGCTTGATGCCAACAAGATGTTTACAAAATGCTATGCATCGCTCATCATGGAGGGCAACGACGGCACAGCAGATTTTGAAATCGATGATGCAGGTAAGAGCACGCTCCTGCGTAATCTCTACAACTGCGAGTGTCTCAGTACAGACGAGGCAATCTGTTGGTGGACTGATGGCGGTCTGGTCAACGCAGGTTATAATCAGAGTTCAGCCGAGGATCAGATGCTACGCTTCCTCTTCTACCGCCTGATGTCAAACATTACATACTGCAACCACTATCTTGAGACCGAAGAATGCCTTGCCCTCGGGGCACAGAAAGAGGCTGAGGTGCGCTGGATTCGCGCCTTCAACTACTATGTTCTCGCCAACGAGTTTGGCAGAGTCCCGTTCCTGACCAAGATTTCGTCAGATGCAGCACCTTGCAAGGATCAACAGTTTATGTACAACTGGCTCGTGGGCGAATTGCGCTCACTTGAGGCTGACCTTGCTGAGGCAAAACCAAAAACATCATCTGACCCCATGTATGGCCGTGTCGACAAAGCAGCAGCATGGATGATGCTCAGCCGTCTCTACCTGAATGCCAATGTCTGGAAGGGTAACTGGGACGATGCAACAGGCAAGACGAACGGTCTGCTCGATTCTGTCAAGGTACTCTCTGACAAAGTCATCGGAGCAGGCTACACTCTCTATACCACAGACAATGATGTCATGGTCGAGGGTACTCCCTGTCATTATACCGCATACGACAAGCTGTTCATGGCAGACAACGGAGAGAACGGCGCTTCAAAAGAGGCTGTCCTCCCATTGCTTCAGGACGGACTCACCACACAGGGTTGGGGCGGTTCGCTCTTCTTCGTAGCAGCACATTGGAACACCGAGATGCGCACCGTGTGCGACCTCAGCGCAGGAACAACGGGTGTAGACTGGTCTGGTATGAGAGTACGTCGTCAGCTTCTGGAGAAGTTTACCTCCAATCCAGAGGCTTGGGAAGGACTTACGGCCAAGGAGATTCGTGCCGTGGCAGGTGATGACCGTGCCCTCTTCTGGGGTAAGGGACAGTATGTCTCCATAGGTGACAACAAGAAGTTCGAACAGGGCTTCGCTACCGTAAAGTGGACAAACCGTCGTAGCGACGGTGGCAAGACAGCCGATACGTATTGCGTCGATACCGATTTCTTCCTGCTGCGCGCCGCAGAAGCCTATCTCAATTATGCCGAAGCCGAACTGCGTCTCACAGGGGCGTGCACGGGCAAAGCCAAGACATACATGGATGCCATACGTGACCGTGCCCATGCCGCCAAGCCTCAGACCTACACCCTCGACAATGTTTTGGACGAGCGTTCACGCGAGTTCTATTGCGAAGGATACCGTCGCACAGACCTGATACGTTTCGGCCAGTACGGAGGAAATCAGGCCACATACGTATGGGACGGCAAAAACGGGACCACACCAGGCACCAATTTCGAGTCGTACCGCAACGTATATCCAATTCCAACAAGCGAACTTATGGCCAACCCCAACTTAGGCAAGAACGAGGGGTATGACAAGTAAACCACAACAAAAAATACAACGATGAAAAACAAAAATATTTTCAGATATATGACACTGGCCATAGGGCTTGTTGGACTGTTCTCATCCTGTACGGACGACCGCGACAGCAACCCGACCCTCATCGAGCCAGCGGCAGGCACATTTGAGCTCTTCCAGCCCGAGTATGCCAATTCAATCATAGACCTCAACAACGCTGACGCTGACTATGGCATCACACTCACATGGAATCAGCCCAAATACACCAGCAACGGAGCGTACATAGGCTTCAACGCAGGAGCCGGTTCGAGCTACAAGGTGATGATTTCGCCAAGCGGAACTTTCACCCAAGCTTATGAGCCAGAGAAGCTCGACATGAAGACAGGCGTGTATTCAGGTGAGGCTTTTGACTACGTTGTAGCAGACGAGGTCTACGGCACAACCAAGACCAACGTTCTTGCCAAGACCATCAACATGTGTCTGAACCGCTGGAACCAGCTCAGTCCGGCAAGCACCGAAGTCTGGAACGAAGGTCAGGACATCGCACCCTTGCAGATTACGGTCAAGGTGCTCTCACGCATCATCGACGGAGGAGGCAATCTTCTCTGCAGTACAGAGTCAAATCCCATCACTCTCAATGTCAAGCCATACTGGCAACTGCCCTACGAAGCCCCGTCGCCAGATCCGATATATATGCCAGGCAATGCTAATGGCTGGAACCACAGCTTCGCACCGATACTTACATGGGACAGCGACGCCGAAGCTCTCGTAGGCTGGGCTTATATGGACGGAGAGTTCAAGTTCACCGCAGCAGACAACTGGGGTGACGGAGAGTGGAACTGCAGCCACTTCAAGCAGGAGCTCTGTTCAAGTGACATCGTCATCAACGACGGCACAGGCAACATAGGCTTTACAGGTCAGGCTGGTATGTACAAGCTCTACGTCAACTATGACAAGGGTGCTATCACAGCAGAGCCATACACATGGCGTCTCGTAGGCAAATTCAACGAATGGGATCCAAATGATGACACACAGGTACTTTCCTACGACACTGACGAACATTGTCTCATCATCAGAAATGCGTCAGTAACAGAAGACGGCTGGAAGTTTACCAGCAACGGCAACTGGGATCTCAACTACGGAGCCGCTGGTGGTACAAACCTCAGCGAGCTTACTCCAAATGGTGACAATATCACAGTCGTAGGCACCACTATCCGTCTCTATCTGGAAAACACAAAGACCGCAGGCGACAAGCCACACGCTACGGTCGAATAAATCCTTTAGGTTACTATACCACATATATAGATTATCCTCAAAAAAACAAAAAAAATCATGTACAAGAAGATAATATTCACACTCACACTCGTTGCAGGACTCAGTTCCTGCAACGGTGACTACACCAGCGATTGGGTACTTCCCGAGCAGAATACCCAGCAGGAGGTGAAGACCGCAGCCTTGGCGTTCACCCCCAATACCGAGGTGATAGACCTTGCTGCTGTCGAGGGCGAAACAGTCAAGCTCGGAGACTTTGATCTCACAGGCATAAGCTCATTGAGCGACGTCAAGTTCACTGCCACCAACGGCGACAAGACCGCAGTCATCAACCTCAACTCCGACTGCGAAGCCTCAGTCAGCGAACTCAAAGGAGCAGT
>CALZJL010000148.1 GCA_945787625.1 uncultured Prevotellaceae bacterium | reverse complement strand
TACTTGCCTTTGGCTGCGTTGAGCGAGTCTTCGAGTAGTTGCTGCATGATGGCGCGGGTCAGCTCGTCTTCGTACGACTCGGCGGTGCGCAGGCTTTTGAGGTTCTTCTCTGTGCGCTTCTTGACTTTGTCGTCGTGTCGCTTCTTGAAGCCGAAGGGGTTGAGTATGTAGTCGCTGGCCTTGCTGCCGATGACGTCTGAGACGGACTTTTGGCGTGGGGTGACGAGGCCGTTGTTCATGCTCTGGCGTATGGCGTCGATCACGGGGAGCTCCTTCTCCTTGCTGTTTACTACGAGTGTGTCGAGCGTCTTGGTGCGTACGTTGACGCTGGTGTCTGTGCTTGCCTTGCCTGTGGTGGCGGTGGTGTCTGTGGCGGTGGTGTCGTTGTCGTCATGGTAGGGGCTGCCGTGGGGGCTGATGCGTGCCACGCCGGCTGAGTGTACCATGGCCAAGGCGAGCAGAAGGGCTATAATGGGGAGCTTTTTCATCCTGACTGTTGTTGTTGTTTGCGGCAAAGTTACGATTTTTTGTGTGAATATCTGCGATAAACGGGGTGAAAAACCGTTAATATTGTGGTGTTTTTGTGGTGTGAGGGGTGAGGGACTGGCTGGATTAGTGTGCTTCGAGCCAGTTTGAGCCCCAACCTGCGTCGGCTGTGAGGGGGACGCTGAGTCGTGCGGCGCCTTGCATCTCTTCGATGACGAGCTGCTGCAGGTGTTCCTTTTCGTCGGGCAGTACGCTGAAGTTGAGCTCGTCGTGTACTTGGAGTATCATGTGGCTCTGGAGGTGCTCGCGCTGCATTCGGCGGTCGATGTTGATCATGGCTATCTTCATGATGTCGGCGGCTGTGCCTTGTATGGGGGCGTTGATGGCGTTGCGCTCGGCGTATCCGCGTACTACGGCGTTGTGTGAGTTGATGTCGGGTAGGGGACAGCGGCGGCCGAAGAGGGTCTCGGTATAGCCGCACTCGCGTGCTTTGGCTATGCTTTGGTTCATGTAGTCCTTGACGTGGGGATAGGTCCTGAAATATCCGTCTATAAGGCTCTTTGCTTCGCTTCTGCTGCAACCGAGGCGTTCGGCAAGACCGAAGGCGCTGATGCCGTAAATGATGCCGAAATTGGCGGTTTTTGCACGGCGGCGTTCGTCGGAGGTCACTTCGTCGATGTCCTTGTGGAATATCTTGGCGGCGGTGGCGGCGTGGATGTCGTGGCCTTGTACGAAGGCTTGGATGAGGTTGGGGTCTTGCGAGAGGTGTGCCATGATGCGGAGCTCGATCTGGCTGTAGTCTGCGCTGAAGAATTCTTGCCCTGACTCGGGTATGAATGCCTTGCGTACTTCCTTGCCGAGGGCGTCGCGTACGGGTATGTTCTGGAGGTTGGGGTTGCTGCTCGACAGGCGGCCTGTAGTGGTGACGGTCTGGTTGAAGCTGGTGTGTATGTGGCCTGTGTCGGGGTTGATGAGCTTGGGAAAGGCGTCGATATAGGTGCCGAGGAGCTTCTTTAGTCCGCGGTGTTCGAGTATCTTGCCTACGATGGGGTGTTTGCCTTGTAGGCCTTGGAGCACTTCTTCGCTGGTGGTGTATTGGCCTTTCTTGGTCTTCTTGGCCTTGGTGTCGAGCTTGAGTACGTCAAAGAGTATCTCGCCGACTTGGCGTGGCGAGGCGATGTTGAAGGGCTGGCCTGCCAGGGTGATGATTTCCTGCTCCAGCTGGTGCATCTCGTGGGTGAAGTGTGCGCTGGTCTGGGCGAGGCCTGCTGTGTCGATGCTCACGCCTGTCTGCTCCATGCGTGCGAGGACGGGCATCAGGGGCATCTCGATGTCTCTGTATAGGGGTGTGAGCCCCTGTCGGTCGAGCTCGTCGGAGAGCTGCGTCTTGAGCTCGGTGAGGGTATTGGCGTGATAAATCTGCTGGAGGTAGTCGGGCTGGTGGCGCATCTCGGGGTGTAGGACGTAGTGTGCTATGGCGGTGTCAAACACGTGCTTTGACCATTCTTCATATCCGCCGTCGGGATTGGGTGTGAATTCGGGGTGCTCTGTGGTGATTTCTTGCCAGTATCGCTTGAGGTCGTGTCCTATCAGTATGCCGTCGGTGATTATGTATTTTTCAAGTTGGGATATGGGCTCGGATATGATGGTGTCCGACGCTGTGCCGAGCGTCTCAAACAGGTCGCCTTGTATGCTGCCGTCGGTGTTTTTGCGGCTCTTTCGTGTGTCGGGTTTTTCTGAGGGTGGGGTGGGGGAGACGGTCTTCTTGAGCAGCTGGCGAAATTCGAGCTTAGTGTAGATCTGTTCGAGCTCGTGGGTGTCGGGTTCGCGTCGCTCTAATGCTGCCAGATTGAGGGTGATGGGGGCGTCGGTGGCTATGGTGACGAGCCAATGGCTTTGCTTTATCTGCTCGACGTTGTCGCTGATCTTGCGTTGCGTAGCTCCCTTGAGGTTGGGGATATTGTCGAGTAGGTTTGCTATGCTGCCCCAGGTCTGTATGAGGGTGGAGGCGGTCTTTTCGCCTATGCCTGGGCAGCCTGGTATGTTGTCGCTGGCGTCGCCCATGAGCCCGAGTATGTCGATGACTTGGCTGGGGGTGTTTATTCCCCATTTTTCGCATATCTCTGTGGGACCCATGATTTGGGCTGGAGTGTTGCCTGTGCCTGGGCGGTACATCTTGACGTGGTCGGTCACGAGCTGGCCGTAGTCCTTGTCGGGAGTCATCATGTATGTCATGATTTCTTCGTCTGCGTTGCCAGACTTGGCGAGTCTGTCTGCCTGGAGTGCCAGGGTGCCGATGACGTCGTCTGCCTCGTAGTCGGGCACTTCGAGTATGGGTATCTTGTATGCGGTGAGTATTTCCTTGATTATCGGGACGGCAAATCTTATTGCTTCGGGGGTCTCTTCGCGCTGTGCCTTGTAGAGCGGATAGGCTCGATGTCTGAATGTCCCTCCCTTGGGGTCAAATGCTACTCCGATGTGGGTGGGCTGCATGTTTTTCAGCACGTCTTCGAGGGTGTTGACAAAGCCGAGTATGGCGCTGGTGTTTTCGCCTTTTGAGTTGATGCGTGGGGTCTTGATAAATGCGTAGTAGGCGCGGTAGATGAGGGCGTAGGCGTCGAGGAGGAAGAGTTTCATGAGTTTTTTTATTTTATTTGTGTACAAAGTTATATAAAAAATCGCATTTTTTTATACCTTTGCAGTATGAATGATGAATTATCGCTGATACAGTGTCCTGTCAGGGAGGAGCTTGAGACTTTCAATTCGATGCTTCGTGAGGCGTTGGATCATGACAATCCGTTGTTGAAAATTGCTCTCAACCATCTTGCCCAGCGACGGGGCAAGCAGATGCGACCCATACTGACATTGCTCTCGGCCAAGGCTAAGGGTGCGGTGAGCGAGGGGGTGCTGCATGCTGCGCTTGCATTGGAGCTGCTTCATACGGCATCGCTCGTACACGACGATGTGGTGGACGAGAGTGATCGCCGACGTGGTCAGAAGAGTGTCAACACGTTGCTCGACAACAAGGCTGCGGTGCTCATCGGTGACTATATCCTGAGCAAGGCTCTGCAACATGCTTCCATGACGGGCGATGTGCGCATCGTCGAGATGGTCTCGGTTTTGGGACAGACGTTGGCGGACGGGGAGTTGTTGCAGCTCGATAACATCTCGGGTAGGGATTTCTCGGAGTCGTCATACTATGAGGTTGTGCGCAAGAAGACGGCGTCGCTCTTTAGCGTCTGTGCCGAGGCGGGTGCTGTGCTCTCGTCGGGCGACGAGGGATTTCGATATGTCATGAAGCGTCTGGGTATGCTCATCGGTATGTGTTTCCAGCTTCGCGATGACATTATGGATATTGACTCTTCGACTGATATAGGCAAGCCTGTCGGAAACGATCTCAGGGAGGGTAAGTTGACGTTGCCTGTCTTGTATGTGTGTCAGAAAAACGCCCGTGCTGCTGAGCTCGCTATTCTGGTCAGAGAGGGTAGGGCGGGGCGCGAGGAGATAGACCGTCTGATAGAGATGACCAAGTGTGAGGGAGGAATCGCCTTTGCCGAGTCCGCGATGGCGGAATTGTCGGGACTGGCAAGTGGTCTGCTTGATGAGATTCAAAACAGGTCGGTGGCGCAGGCTCTTCAGGCGTATATCAACTATGTTTCGGACAGAAAGATATAGATGATCAATTA
>CALZJL010000147.1 GCA_945787625.1 uncultured Prevotellaceae bacterium | reverse complement strand
CGTGATATGATTGCTGATTTGGCAGAAAGTTGTGATAAATTGGGTTGAAATGTAATTTTTGGGATAAAATTTACGATAGAGAGGTCAAAAGTGTAGGCAAATTTATGTATTTTTGCATAAAAACTACGACGAATACGAAATAAAACTGAAAGATTATGGCTATGATCAAGTGTCCGGAGTGCGGACTTAGAATATCATCTATGGCGATGACATGCCCTCATTGTGGGGTGGCAATCAAGGGGCATCTGCACGAGTGTCCTGAGTGTGGGGAATACGTGCTGGACTCTCATACGGAATGTCCGGAGTGTGGCGCGGAGCTCGACTTTGCTCCACAGACGGGTGACGAAGCCAAGCCTTCTCTTTCACCTCAAGGTGGCGGTGAGCCTGACGGGTCTGGTGGCGGACACGCCTTGCTCTGGACGATAGTCGCGCTGCTGGTGGTGTGCGGCGTCGGGGGCGGACTCTACCTGTTTGACCAATACCGGCTGCGCGAGGAGCAACGCATTCGTGAGCAGGACTCTATCAAGCGGCTGATGGCTATCAGGTTTGAGCAGGAGCTCGAAGCTGCCCGTCACAAGGATTCTGTGGATTGGCGCCTGGCTATGGCTGACGGGAGCGAGGAGGCAATCCGTCGCTACAAGATCATTCACGACCGTGATGGTGAGTATCTCGACAGCGCAGACCTCGTGCTCGAACAGTTGTCGCGTCTGCGGGTCAGCGATCAGGACAAGATACTCGTACGTAATGTCATCGAGGAGCGTCTTGCGCAAATAGCCAAAGACCCTAAGGCCGCTGGCAAGGACGTGATTGGTCTACACTATCAGATAGAGGGTCCTCTGACCATCGAACGGCAGATAGACCCCGATGGTAAGGTCAGCATCAAGGCCAGGTGTAACGTCAGCCAGACCATGACGCGTACCGACCCGACCAAGGCTACTTCGTCTGTGAGGTCTCTGACGGTCATCATGGACGAGAACCGTGAGATAAAGAGTTTCAAAATGTAACAGATATGATCGTCGTACCATATAGCGTCAATCGTAAGGACTCGTGGGATGCCTTTGTAGAGCGTAGCAAGCAGGGCACTTTCCTGCTCAAGCGCAGCTTTCTCGACTTTTATGCCGACAGTTATTTTGACTGCTCGCTGATGGTATATCGCGATGCTGCTCCCGAAGATGATTCGGACGGGGAGGGAGTTGACTCGGAGAGTCTCGTGGCGGTGCTGCCAGCCAACTGGGACGAGTCTGACAAGACGGTCTACTCGCATCAGGGTCTCGCCTATGGTGGTCTGCTGATACACCAGGACGCCACGCAGGACGAGGTGCTTATGATGATGCAGAAGGTGCTCATCTACTATGTCAGCTACCTCGGAGCCGAGACTTTTGTCTACAAGCCTGCGCCCTACATCTATTGCCGCATACCGAGCGGAGAGGACATCTATGCCATATTCCATGCAGGGGGGCAGATAGAGGGCAGGAGCGTGTCGGCATGTATAGACCTTACCAACAAGCTCACGATGCGCTCTCTGCGTATCAAGATGGCGCGTAAGGCTATCGGCTTGGGCTGCTATATAGAGCGTGTGACATACGGCGATACCGAGGGAATAGCGGAATTTTGTTCGATAGCCCGAGGTGAAGACCCTATGCGTCTGAAGACGATTATGATGCGTTTCCCCCGAAACATCAACATCTACGTAGTACGCAACAGCAGGTCGGAGATGATATTCGGTGTCGTGGCTCACGAGACGGATCATGTGGCTCATCTCGTCACCATAGCCTCGACCGAGGAGGCTCTCACCTGTGGAGCTCAGGAGCTGCTGTTCCGCCACCTTTGTATAGAGCGGTATCAGGACAAGGAGTATGTGGATTTTGGGGCTAACTATACGGGGAGTTCGGTGTGCTACGACACATATCGTGTCACTCTCGACAGCGAGCGTATCAGCAACATGACCTCCGTCAGACTAAGATACGACTATCCGCCGCATATACCATACGTAGACCTGAAGCGTATCAACCAGCAATACGAACCCCGTATGTCGCGACGTCTGATGAATATCATATCGGGCGGCCAATACAAACTCCATACGGAGGTAAATGATTTTGAAAAAACGTTTGCCAACCATTTGGGAGTCAGACATTGCATCGTCTGCCAGACGGGCTCTGGTGCTCTGCGCCTCATACTCAGCGCATACAGGCATATCTACGGGTGGACTCACGGCGACGAGATAATCCTCTCTGCCCTCGCCCACCCCAAGACAATCATGACGATACGCGAGGTAGGATTGCGCCCCGTTATGGTAGACGTAGACAAGCAGACCCTCCAGCCCAGCACAGACAATATGCTCCGTGCCATCGGACCTCGTACGAGGGCTGTAGTCTGCATACACAAGTATGGCAAGATGGAGCAGATGAACGCCCTTGCTGCCATGGCTATGAAAAACAATCTGCTCGTCATAGAGGACGTCAAGCACGCTCACGGCGCATCTCGCAACGGCAAGTATGCCGGAGCTTGCGGCGATGCAGCTGCTTTTGATTTCAATCCCAGCAGCAACCTCGGCTGTATAGGCAATCTCGGCTGCGTTGCCACCAACGACGACTCTTTGGCAGAATATGTCAGAGAGCGCAGCACCAGCGCCTCAGAGGCCGATGCTGCCATGCTCAACGTAAAGCTCCCCAACATCGAGAGCGAGATACAGTCCAGACGCGATGTGGCCAAGACATATGTCGAACGCATCTGCAATCCTTTGATCAAGATTCCTGCCCACCTCTCTGAGTCAGAATGCTGGTCGTGGAACCAGTTCCCGGTATTCCTGCACCAGCGGCAGGCTCTGCAGAAATACCTCAGCAGCAATGGCGTGGAGACACGTGTGCCAGCGCAAATCGTTTCTTCAGACATGTACCCCGGGGCTCAAAGGCTATGTCAGAACATACTCCTGCTGCCGATACACCCGGTATTGACCCCTCAGGAGACCGAGCGAATAATAACCTATATAAACAAATACATACCATGCGAGTAGTCAACCTCTCACTCCACAACAGCGTTATCTCCAACTATGTGGCTGATATGCGCAACATCGAGACCCAGCAGGACAGAGCCGCTTTCCGACGCAATCTCAAGCGTATAGGTCAGCTGATGGCATACGAAATCTCAAAGACGCTCGACTATAGCGGCAAGACCATCGAGACGCCGCTGTCGCCCTGTAAGGTCAGCACGTATGACGACCACATAGTCATCGGTACAGTATTGAGGGCAGGGCTCTCGCTCCACGAGGGTTTTATGGACATATTCGATACGGCTGATGCAGGATTCGTGGCTGCCTACCGCAAGGAGGACGGTCATGACATCAGCATTCAGCTCGACTACCTCGCCTGCCCTCGTCTCGATGGTGTCACCTTTATGCTCGTAGACCCAATGCTCGCTACGGGCAAGAGCTTTGATACGGCCTATCGTGCATACCTGAACAACGGTACTCCCAAGACTCTCCACATAGCGGCCGTAGTGGCCAGCGAGCCGGGCGTGGAGTATCTGCAACGATGCTTCCCGAGCGATGATGTCACCCTGTGGTGTGCCGTAATCGACCCCAAGCTCAACGAAACCTCATATATAGTGCCTGGTCTCGGCGATTGCGGCGACCTGTGCTACGGAGAGAAAGTCAACACTTAGACACCATGGAACCATTCACAGTACTGAGTCTCGGCTATGCCAAGACAGTCCACCATTGGGTTGGACGCGACATCTCATCGCCCTTTGCCCGCATATTTTATGTCAAAAGCGGACGTGCCATACTTCACATAGCCGACAAAGACGTCACGCTGAGCGGCAACCACATGTATATTCTGCCGAGCTACACTCCGCACTCATACGAATGCGACCCTGAGGTAGAGTTCTACTACCTCTTTGTGTACCACCCTCAGTTTGACGGCACGAGCATCTTTGACATCTACGATTTCCCCATCGAGGTCAACGCCAACGACGGCTCACGTCTGCTCTTTGAGCACTACTGTATGCTCTACCCCCAGCTCAATCTCCCCACACGCGATGCCGAAGCCTTTGTCAACCATCGCTCATACCACGACTACATACAGGAATATATGGCGATGCCTCTGTACGAGCGTATGCAGCTGCATGGTATGGTCGAGATAATACTCTCATATTTCATCAAACATGCCACGACCAAGGCTTTGGTACAAGACGAGCG
>CALZJL010000146.1 GCA_945787625.1 uncultured Prevotellaceae bacterium | reverse complement strand
CAAGGTTGCGTATGACTTGAGAGGGGTGGTTTTCGCGCTCCTGAGCCATGAGAGGCGCGTGTATCAGAATGGCAGCTATGATGAGGAGTTGTTTCATTTTTTTGTTGTTTAGTTTTTTTGTTGTTTGGTTGAATTGTTGGTTGTCTTGTTGGTTGTCTTGTGAGCAGGTAGGGTTATAAATAACCTTATAACCTAAGAAATAACCTTTAGGATCTTATCCCATGTCTGGGGACTTAGTTGTGCTCCAACCTCTTGTATGATATGCGAAGCGAGAATGGTGCCTGTTTGTAAAGATGTCTGAATGTCTTTGTGTTGTGTGTATGCCCATAGATAGCCTGCTGCGAAGTAGTCGCCTGCTGCGGTGGTGTCGATGAGATTGTCTATGTGTATGGCAGGGACTCTGATGGGGTGGGGCATATCTGCTGTCTGCGAGATGGCTCCCTCTGCCCCGAGCTTGACTACGGCTGTGTGGCTGTCGTGCAAAATGGCTGATATTGCTTGTGTTGGGTCATCGTGATGAGTGTAGGCCTGAGCTTCTTCCTGGTTGGCAAAGACTATGTCTACGTATGTGCGGACGAGGTGGTGGAAGAAGTCGTGGTCTGAGCTTACGATATTGTAGCTGCCGAGGTCGAGCGAGATGCTCAGCCCTTTGGTCTTGGCTATGTGGCAGATATGCTCGATTAGGTCATGATTTTGTACGAGATATCCTTCGAGGTGTAGGAGGCTGGCATCGTCGAGCATGGCTGTGGTGATGTCCTGAGGGCTGAGGTGGGCTGCTGCGCCAAGGTAGGTGGCAAAGGTGCGTTGGCCGTCGGGGCTGATGAGTGTGTTTGCAATGCCTGTGTGTTGCGCTGAGCGTATGATGTGTGGCTGTACGCCTGCTTCCTGCATGCTCGATGCGTAGAGTGCGCCCATAGAGTCGCTGCCTGTCATACCTATGTATGCGCATTGGACTCCCATGTGGGCAAGGGCAAGTATGGTGTTTGCTGCACTGCCTCCGGGAGTGATGCGTGGCGAGCGGGACGAGAGGAGGTGGTCTATGTGGTGCTGTGTGGCCTGATCGATGAGGGTCATCGAGCCTTTGTCGAGATGAAGCTCGCTAAGGAGGGTGTCGTCCGTCAAAAGGTGCAGTTTGTCGACCAATGCGTTGCCTATTCCAACTATTTTCATCAAAAATCGTATTTTTTTTTGCAAAGGTATTGTTTTTTTCGGAAAAAGGATATACCTTTGCAACGCATTTGAGAAAATAGCTCGAAAAAATTTGCTTCAGTAGCTCAGTTGGTTAGAGCACATGACTGTTAATCATGGGGTCGTTGGTTCAAGCCCATCCTGAAGCGCAAGAGATTTTCCTCAGTTGCGGATTGCTTCAGTAGCTCAGTTGGTTAGAGCACATGACTGTTAATCATGGGGTCGTTGGTTCAAGCCCATCCTGAAGCGCAAGGTCCTTTAAGAGAAAGCCTGTCGGTGTCAAAACCGGTGGGCTTTATTTATAAACGCCACGCGCGCGTGTGCTCTCGGGTGTATGTCTGCGTGTGCAATTTGTATGATTGATGATAAATAAGATTTCTGATATTATCGACTCGTTTAGGTCGGTACTGTACCCCGAGTTTTATGACTTCGGCATCTCAGAGGAGATGCTCTATGCGCAGTTGTGCGGTCAGATAGGTCGGGAGAAGGCCAGAGAGATGATTGATTTTCTGCCTGAACTCAAGCGTATGCTCGACATGGACGTGGAGGCTGCATATAATGGGGATCCTGCTGCGGAGTCGTACGATGAGATTATATGTTGTTATCCCTGCATAAAGGCTCTGCTCAATTATCGTGTGGCACACAAGCTGCTGACTATGGGCATAAAGCTCATACCCCGTATCATCACCGAGATGGCTCACTCTGAGACTGGCATCGACATTCACCCTGCGGCCTCTATCGGTCATCATTTCACGATAGACCACGGCACGGGTGTGGTAATCGGTGCTACATGTATCATAGGCAACTATGTGAAACTGTATCAGGGTGTGACGTTGGGAGCCAAGAGCTTCCCTCTCGATGAGAATGGTAACCCCATAAAGGGGATTCCCCGCCACCCGATAATCGAGGATAATGTGGTAATCTACTCCAATGCTACTATACTTGGTCGCATCACTATCGGGCGAGGCACCGTCATAGGGGGTAACCTATGGGTGACGGAAAGTACTCAACCGGGAGAAATACTTGTGCAAGCTCACAGACAGAATATTGAGAGGAGAAAATAATTGTTTAGTTGTTTGGTTGTTTAGTTGTTTAGTTATTTGGTTGGTTCTAACGACTATCGATATATGGTTGTTTAGTTATTTAGTTGTTTAGTTGTTTAGGTGGTTCTAACGACTATCAACAAGTGACAGAACAACCAACAAAACAACAAAAGACCCAAACAACCAAATAACAAAAAGCCCAACCAACCCAGCAAACAATACAACCAACAAAACAACCAAACAACAAAATAACCAAACAACCAAATAACAAAAAGCCAACAAAACAACAAAAAGCCCAACCAACCCAGCAAACAATACAACCAACAAAACAACTAAACAACAAAATAACCAAACAACAAACAATACAACCAAACAACCAAATAACAAAACAACCAAATGGAATTCGAACTTATCGCCAAAACTTTTCAGGGTCTGGAGACTGTGCTGGCTACTGAACTTATTGATCTTGGTGCCAACAACATTCAGATAGGGCGTCGCATGGTGTCGTTTACTGGCGACAAGGAGATGATGTATCGCGCTAATTTCCAATTGCGTACGGCTATCCGTATACTCAAGCCTATCAAGCATTTCAAGGCTGTGAGTGCTGATGAGGTATACGAAGCTGTCAAGAGTATTGACTGGACGGAATATCTTTCCAACGACACGACGTTTGCCGTAGACAGCGTAGTGTTTTCCAACGAGTTTCGCCACTCCAAGTTTGTGGCGTACAAGGTGAAGGATGCTATAGTCGACCAGTTTCGCGAGAAGACGGGTCAGCGTCCCAACGTACGCATCACCAATCCTGACATACAGCTCCATATACATGTGGCCGAGTATGACTGTACTTTGGCTTTGGACTCTTCGGGCGAGAGCCTGCACCGGCGTGGCTATCGTCAGGAGGCTGTCGAGGCTCCGCTCAACGAGATTCTGGCTGCTGGGATTATCATGCAGACGGGTTGGAAGGGAGAGTGCGACTTGATTGACCCTATGTGTGGCAGCGGCACCATTGCCATCGAGGCTGCTCTCATCGCCCGTGGTATCGCGCCTGGTGTGTTCCGCAAGGAGTATGCTTTCGAGAAGTGGCCTGACTTTGATGCGGAGCTCTTCAGCCGCATATACGATGATGACAGTCGCGAGCGTGAGTTCGAGCACCACATCTACGGCTACGACAACAACCGTCAGGCCGTGCAGATTGCCACCAACAATGTGAAGGCTGCTGGTCTGAGCAAGGACATCGATGTTGTCTTGCAGGATTTCAAGGATTTCACCCAGCCTCGCGAGAAGGCCGTCATCATCACCAATCCTCCGTATGGCGAGCGTATCTCGGCTCCTGACCTCTTGGGTCTGTACAAGATGATTGGCGAGAAGTTCAAGCATGAGTTTGTAGGCAACGATGCCTGGGTACTGAGCTATCGAGAGGAGTGTTTTGAGGCCATAGGGCTGAAGCCGTCGCTGCGTACTCCGCTCTACAACGGCTCGCTCGAATGCGAGCTGCGCAAGTATCAGATTTTTGACGGTTCGTACAAGGATTTGCGCAAGGGAGGCGGCGACATCAAGTCGGCTGTGGAGCGCAGGCTCATGGCTGACCACAAGCGCTTCAAGAAGCATCGCGACTTTAAGACACGCCTCGGCGAGGAGCCCGAGGAGCGCGAACTCAGCGGTGACCGTAACTACGGACGCTCAGCTCGCAAGTTTGACAGCCGTCCCGGAAGAAAGTTCGACGGTCGCTCTGAGCGCAAGTATGATGGACGTCCCGAGCGCAAGAACCGCAAGGATTTTGATGGCGAGGGTCGCGGCTTTGACCGTCGTGAGGGTCGTGGCTTTGACCGTCGTGAGGAGCGCGGCTTTGACCGACGTGAGGGTCGCGGCTTTGACCGTCGTGAGGGTCGTGGCTTTGACCGTCGCGAGGGTCGCGGCTTTGACCGTCGCAGGAAATAATAAATGCTTGTTCTACTGAGAAACTCTG
>CALZJL010000145.1 GCA_945787625.1 uncultured Prevotellaceae bacterium | reverse complement strand
TGAGCTTGCGCTCTAAGATACTTTCGCTCGACAATTCCAAATCAAAAACAAGTTTTTATTTGGAATTGTTCTCGCTTATTCGTATCTTTGTCAGCTCAATGATATTAAATAATGTATATTCAAGGAAAAAATGATTTGCTGGACGCCATCATCGATGGACTTCAAGACAAGAAGGCTCACAATATCGTGGTGGCTGATTTGACGGAGATAGATGATACGATCTGTCGGTATTTCGTGATTGCTCATGGTGGAAGCCCTGCGCAGGTTCATGCCTTGGCTATGAGCGTGGGCGACAAGACGAGAGAGATAAAGCAGCGTCCTCTCGCTGTGGACGGTATGAGACAGGCTGTGTGGGTCGCCATGGATTATGCTGAGGTGATTGTACACATCTTCCTGCCCGAAGAGCGTGAGTTTTACGATATAGAGCATTTGTGGGCTGACGCTACGCTTACGGAGATTCCCGAAGAGTGAGTTGAGGCAGGATAATAACTAAACTGACTGGATTTATGGCAGAAAATAAGAAGACTAACAATCGTAAGGACAAGGGCAAGAAGCAAGGCACTCCGTCGCTGACGTGGCTGTATGTGGTCATTGCTGCGGCGTTGCTCTATTTCTTCATGACGGGCGATGGAAGGCTGAGTAATGGCCAGACTCGCAAGGACGTGAGCTACACGCAGTTTCAGCAGTATGTAAGCAAGGGGTATGCTCAGCGCATCGTGGCCAACAAGGATAATGGCACGGTGACGATGTATGTGGCTCCGGCTCATATTCGTGATGTCTTTGCTTCTAATCAGGAGATGAAGGGACGCTCGGCTGTGGTAGTGGCGGAGTATCCGAGTGCTGACAAGCTTGATGAGTTTCTTGAGGCTAAACGCGCGAGTGGCGAATTTGAGGCTGATGTGAGATATGAGCATGACAAGGAGGGGGCGTGGTGGACTTTCTTGCTCAACATGGCTCCGATGATTTTCCTCGTGGCGGTGTGGATCTTCATCATGCGGCGTATGAGTGGGGGCTCGGGCTCGAAGGGCGATGGGGGCGGTGGCTTCGGTGGCCCTATGGGGATTTTCAATGTGGGCAAGAGTCGTGCGCGGCTTGTGGAGAAGGACGAGGAGAATAGGGTGACGTTTAAGGACGTCGCTGGTCAGGAGGGGGCGAAGCAGGAGGTGCAGGAGATTGTTGACTTTCTGAAGAATCCGCAGAAATATACCGAATTAGGTGGTAAGATTCCTAAGGGCGCATTGCTCGTAGGGCCTCCGGGCACGGGCAAGACCTTGCTGGCCAAGGCTGTGGCGGGCGAGGCTGATGTGCCTTTCTTCTCGATGAGCGGCTCTGACTTTGTAGAGATGTTCGTCGGGGTGGGCGCGAGTCGTGTGCGTGACCTTTTTGCTAAGGCTAAGGACAAGGCTCCGTGTATCATCTTTATCGACGAGATTGATGCTGTGGGGCGTGCGCGTTCGAAAAACCTTTCGATGGGTGGCAATGATGAGCGTGAGAATACTCTCAACCAGTTGCTGACGGAGATGGACGGTTTTGGTACGAATAGTGGTGTGATAATCTTGGCTGCTACGAATCGTGCTGACATCCTTGATTCAGCTTTGCTGCGTGCCGGACGTTTTGACCGTCAGATTCATGTGGACTTGCCTGAACTGGGCGAGCGTAAGGCTATCTTCAATGTTCACTTGAGGCCGATCAAGAAGGCTGACGACCTCGATCTCGATTTCCTTGCTCGTCAGACTCCGGGTTTCAGCGGAGCTGACATTGCTAACGTGTGCAACGAGGCTGCCTTGATTGCTGCTCGTCATGGGCATACGAGTGTGGGCAAAGAAGATTTTCTTGCTGCGGTGGATCGTATCATCGGTGGTCTGGAGAAGAAGACGAAGGTGATGACTGAGGGAGAGAAGCGTACGATTGCTCTCCATGAGGCTGGCCATGCTACGGTGAGCTGGCATTTGCAGTATGCTAATCCGCTGGTCAAGGTCACTATTGTGCCGCGTGGCAGGGCTTTGGGGGCTGCGTGGTATTTGCCTGAGGAGCGTCAGATCACGACTAAGGAGCAGATGCTCGATGAGATGTGTGCGACTCTGGGCGGCAGGGCTGCGGAGGAGCTCTTTACGGGGCACATATCAAGCGGAGCGATGAATGACCTTGAGCGCGTCACGAAGCAGGCATACAGCATGATAGCGTTTATGGGTATGGGTGAGAAACTGCCTAATATCTGCTACTACAATAACCAAGACTACCAGCTACAAAAACCATACAGCGAAGATACTGCACGACTTATTGATGCTGAGGTGCAGAATCTCATCGCGCAACAGTATGAGAGGGCTAAGGCTTTGTTGCGCGAGAAGGCTCAGGGGCATGGGCGTCTTGCCGCTATTTTGCAGGAGCGCGAGGTAATCTTTGCTGAGGACGTGGAGAATATCTTCGGTCCAAGACCTTGGAAGGGGCGTTCGGAGGAATTGCTGAATGTCGACGAGGGTGTGGAGCTGGAGTCTGAGTCTGGTGTTTCAAACGGGATATAATCATGAAGAATCTGATAGTTAGAACGGTGACGGGGCTGCTGTTTGTGGCTGTGCTTGTGGGCTCGATTGTGTTTAGCCCTTATACTTTTGGCCTGATGTTTCTCATCATCACGGGGCTTTCTACGATTGAGTTTTGCAGTATCGTGAATCGTAGGGACGATGTGCAGGTCAACACGTTTATCACTACGCTGGCGAGCTGCTGCTTGTTTGTGGGTACGTATGCGTCTGCTTTGGGCTATGCTGATTTTGTGCTTGCCTTGCCTTTTGCTGCTTTTATGCCGTATATCATCACGATGGTTTATCTCACGATTAGCTGTCTGTATGTGAATCGTCAGAATGCTTTGGCGACGTGGGCGTTTACGATGATGTCGCAGGTGTATGTGGCTTTGCCTTTTGCTTTGCTTTGTATGCTGAGTTTTATGCCTTATCCGATGGGGCCTTTGCGTACGGTGTATGTGTGGATTTATCCTTTGGCTGTGTTCCTGTTTTTGTGGTGTAGCGATACGGGGGCATATTGCGTAGGTAGTCTTTTGGGCAAGAAGATTCCTTACCGTCTCTTCCCGAGCATCTCGCCCAACAAGTCGTGGGTAGGGAGCGTGGGAGGCTGTGTGCTCACGGTGGCTGCGGCTTTTGTGGTGTCGTGCTTTGATTCTACTCTGACGTGGGCGCAGTGGATTGGCTTCGGTCTCGTGGTGTGTGTGTTTGGCACGTGGGGCGACCTCGTGGAGAGCCAGATCAAGCGTCAGCTTGGTATCAAGGACAGTGGTAATATTTTGCCTGGTCATGGTGGTATGCTTGACCGTTTCGACAGTAGTCTGCTGGCGATTCCTGCGGCTTTGGTGTATATTTATACTATCTGGAGTATATGATCACGATTATTGCTGCTCTTGCGCGCAACAACGCTATAGGTTGCGACAATAGGTTGCTGTATTGGCTGCCTAATGACTTGAAGCGTTTCAAGGCTTTGACCACGGGGCATACTATCATCATGGGGCGTAGGACTTTCGAGTCGTTGCCTAAGGGGGCTTTGCCTAACAGGCGCAATGTGGTCTTGTCGCGCTCGCTCTCTGGGGCTGAGGGGGCTGAGGTCTTTGCTTCACTCGATGATGCCCTGAGGAGTTGCTCTGCTGCTGAGGAGGAAGTTTTTATCATCGGCGGAGAGAGTGTGTATCGCGAGGCGTTGCCTTTGGCCGACAGGCTTTGTCTTACGCTGATTGATGCTGTGCCTGAGCGTGCTGATGCGTTTTTTCCTCAGGTGTCTGAGGATGAATGGAGGGTGGTGAGTCGTGAAGAGCATGACACAGACGAGAAGCACACCGAAAAGTACACCTTTGTAGACTACATTCGACATGAAGCAATATCTTGACTTACTCGACCGCATTCTGAGGGAGGGCGTGCAGAAAAACGACCGTACGGGTACGGGTACTATCAGTATTTTTGGCCATCAGATGCGTTTCGATCTTGAGGAGGGTTTCCCTTTGGTCACTACCAAGAAGTGTCACCTCAAGAGTATCATCTATGAGTTGCTGTGGTTCTTGCAGGGCAACACTAATGCCCGTTGGCTGCAGGAACGTGGGGTGCGTATCTGGAATGAGTGGGCTGATCCTGAGACTGGCGACCTCGGGCATATCTATGGCTACCAGTGGCGTAGCTGGCCTGACTATGATGGTGGTTTTATCGACCA
>CALZJL010000144.1 GCA_945787625.1 uncultured Prevotellaceae bacterium | reverse complement strand
TTCAGACTTGGGGTGTTAGCTCTAAATTTTGTAGCATCTCTACGTAGAGGGTTATGGCTTCGTCTATCTCGCTGATGCGTATGTATTCGTCGGCGGTGTGGCTGCGGGTGCTTTCGCCGGGGCCCATCTTCATCGATGGCCAGGGCATGAGGGCTTGGTCGCTGAGGGTGGGGCTGCCGAAGGGGGTGCGGCCGAGGGCGATGGCTCTCTGTAGGAGGGGGTGGTCTGGGGAGATGTGGGAGGAGGAGAGGCGTAGGCTGCGGGGCTTGAGGGTGCTGTGGCAGCCTTGCTGGAGGTGGTGGAGGATTTCTTGGTTGGTGTAGCACTCGTTGCTGCGTACGTCGATGGTGAAGGTGCAGCGGTCGGGGACGACGTTGTGTTGTGTGCCTGCGTTGATGATGGTGGTGGTGGTCTTGACTGGACCGAGGAGGGGTGAGACGAGGGGAAGGGTGTGGTGGCGGAGCCAGTTGATGTCGTCGAGGGCGTGGTAGATGGCGTTGTCGCCGGTGTCGCGGGCAGCGTGGCCGCTGGTGCCGTGGGCGGTGGCGTCGATGACCATGAGTCCTTTTTCGGCTTGGGCTGGCTGCATGGAGGTGGGCTCGCCGACGAGGGCTACGTCTATCTTGGGGAGCTGGGGTATGACGCTTTCGATGCCTTGGCTGCCGCTGACTTCTTCTTCGGCACTGGCGAGGTAGATGAGGTTGTAGGGGAGGGGGTGGCTGTGGGTGAGTATGTGGTAGGCTTGGAGGAGGGTGACGACTGAGGCGCCGTCGTCGTTGCTGCCGAGGCCGTAGAGTGTGTCGCCTTCGATGGTGGGCTGGTAGGGCGGACGGATCCATGTGCTGACGGGCTTGACGGTGTCGATGTGGGCGTTGAGTAGGAGGGTGGGACGGCGTGGGTCGTAGTGGGGGTCGATGGTCCAGATGTTGTTGTACAGGCGGTGGGTGGGGTATTGGTAGTGGTGCTCGATGGTGTGTTGGAGCATGTCGGCTACGGCTGTCTCTTGGCGGCTGTGGCTGGGGATTGTGATCATCTGCTTGAGCAGGTCTACGGCTTGGGTAGTGTGTGTCATATCGTGGGTTTTATGGTTTTCTGTCCAAAGTTAGTTATTTTTGCTTGCTTTTGATGGTTTTTGGGGTGTGGTTTTCGATTTTTGTGGTATTTTTTGTATTTTTGTGTGCGTAATCTATTAATGTTTGCTACCATGGGTGTTGTTTCTCTTTCTGCTAATGTGTTGACGGGGCTGGTGCACTCTCAGGCTCGTAGGTATGGTGGTAGGTGTGCTTTGTCGTTTCGCGATGATGTGTCGGGGACGTGGAGGGATACGGGGTGGAATGATTTCTCGTGGCGTGTGCGTCAGGTGTCGAGTGCTTTGGTGGCGCTGGGTGTGGAGGTGCAGGAGAGGGTGGCGGTGTTTTCGCTTAATAGGCCTGAGTGTCTGTTTGTGGACTTTGGGGCTTATGGGGTGAGGGCGGTGACGATTCCGTTTTATGCGACGAGTAGTGAGTCGCAGGTGAAGTATATGGTGAGTGATGCGTCGGTGCGTTTTGTTTTTGTGGGGGGACAGTATCAGTATGATATTGCTTTTAGGGTGCTGACGCAGGGGTCTGCTCTGGAGAGGATTATTGTGTTTGATAGGGGGGTGGTGCTGAATGCTGAGGATTCGGTGAGTATGTTTTTTGATGACTTCCTTGAGTTGGGCAGTGGTCTGCCTCATCATGAGGAGGTGGAGCGTAGGGCTTCGGAGGCGGTGGGGGACGATCTTGCTAATATTCTCTATACGAGTGGGACTACGGGGATTGCTAAGGGGGTGATGATGACGCATAGGATGTATGATGCGGCTTTGAGGGCTAATGAGGGGGTGCTGCGTCTGGGTGAGGAGGACGTGGCTTTGTGTTTCTTGCCGTTCACTCATGTGTTTGAGAGGGCGTGGTCGTACTTGTGTCTGAAGTTGGGGGTGAGGCTGGCGATTAATCATAGGCCGGAGGATATTTTGCGGAGTATGCGTGAGGTGCACCCTACGTGTATGTGTGCGGTGCCTCGATTGTGGGAGAAGGTGTATGATGGTGTGATTGAGAGGGTGGAGGCGATGACTGAGGTGCAGAAGTCTTTGTTTCGCGATGCTATGCGTGTGGGCTATGCTTACAATGTGAGGTATCGTATGAGGGGATTGATTCCGCCTGTGGGGCTGAGGGTGAAGTATTCTTTCTATGAGAGGACGGTGTTGTCTCTCATCAAGAGGCGCTTGGGATTGGAGAGGGCGAATTTCTTTCCTACGGCGGGGGCGGCGATTCCGCTTAGGATTGAGGAGTTTGTGCATTCGCTGGGGATTATGATGATTGCGGGGTATGGGCTGACGGAGAGTACGGCTACGGTGTCGCTGGATGTGTGGAACAGGCCTATCTCGCTGGGTAGTGTGGGGCGTGTGATTGATGGGCTGGAGGTTTCGTTTGGGGAGAATAATGAGATTCTGTTGCGTGGCGATACGATTACGAGGGGGTATTTCCGCAAGGCGGAGTGTACGGAGAGGTCGTTTGATGGGGACGGGTGGTTTCACACGGGTGATGCGGGGTATATGAAGGATGGGGAGCTGTATCTGACGGATCGTATCAAGGATATGTTTAAGACGAGCAATGGTAAGTATATTGCTCCGCAGATGTTGGAGACGAAGTTGTGTGTGGATCGGTATATTGACCAGATTGTGGTGATTGCTGAGCAGAGGAAGTTTGTGTCGGCTCTGATTGTGCCTAAGTATGATTTGCTGGCGGAGCTGTCGAGGGAGTATGGGGTGGATTGCAAGACGAGGAGGGAGCTGTGTGAGAATGAGCGTGTGGTGAAGTTTATGATGTATCGTATTGATACTCTTCAGCAGGAGTTCGCTCACTACGAGCAGGTGAAGCGTATTACGTTGCTGCCTGAGCCGTTTAGCGTGGAGCGTGGGGAGCTGACGAATACGCTCAAGGTGAAGCGTTCGGTGATTAGTGAGAATTATAAGGATTTGATTGATAAGATGTATTTGGGGTAGGGGTGTCGTTTTAACAAAACACCCAACCAAACAACTAAATAACAAAAAAACTAAACAACATAAACGTGATAACACAAGATCAACTGAAGGAGGTTCAGCAGAGATGTGAGGCGCTGAATCGTTATTTGGACATTCCTGCCAAGAGAATGCAGTATGAGGAGGAGCAGATTCGTACTCAGGCTCCGGAGTTTTGGGAGGATCAGAAGAGGGCTGAGGAGCAGATGAAGCTGGTGAAGGGGTTGGAGAAATGGATTAAGGCTTATGAGTCGGTGCAGACGCTGGCTGATGAGCTGGCTACGGCTTTTGAGTTTTACAAGGAGGAGCTCGTTACTGAGGAGGAGGTGGACGAGATTTATGCTAAGGCTCTGGGCGAGATTGAGGATCTTGAGCTGAAGAATATGTTGCGCAAGGAGGAGGACGCGATGGACGCTGTGCTCAAGATTAATTCGGGGGCTGGGGGTACTGAGGCTCAGGATTGGGCTCAGATGCTGATGCGTATGTATCTGCAGTGGGCTGATAAGAATGGCTATAAGGTTAGGATTGCTAATGTGCTGGAGGGTGATGATGCTGGTATAAAGTCGTGTACGATCGAGATTGAGGGTGACTATGCTTATGGTTATCTCAAGAGCGAGAATGGGGTGCATCGTCTGGTGCGTGTGTCGCCGTACAATGCGCAGGGTAAGCGTATGACTTCGTTTGCTTCGGTGTTTGTGACTCCGTTGGTGGACGATACGATCGAGGTGAATATCGAGCAGTCGCGTATCTCGTGGGATACGTTCCGTAGCTCGGGTGCGGGCGGTCAGAATGTGAATAAGGTGGAGTCGGGTGTGCGCTTGCGCTATCAGTATAAGGATCCTTATACGGGCGAGGAGGAGGAGATCTTGATTGAGAATACTGAGACTCGTGACCAGCCTAAGAACAAGGAGAATGCGTTGCGTCTCTTGCGCTCGATGCTTTATGACAAGGAGTTGCAGCATCGTATGGAGGAGCAGGCTAAGGTGGAGGCTGGTAAGCGTAAGATTGAGTGGGGTAGTCAGATTAGGTCGTATGTGTTTGATGACCGTCGTGTGAAGGATCATCGTACGAATTATCAGACGAGTGATGTGGGAGGGGTGATGGACGGTAAGATTGATGCTTTTATCAAGGCTTACTTGATGGAGTTTGGGGGTGAATAGTGTGTGTG
>CALZJL010000143.1 GCA_945787625.1 uncultured Prevotellaceae bacterium | reverse complement strand
CAAAGTCCCATATACCGAATACTTACATCAAGGCAAATACCATTACGACATACACCCACTTATCGACGTATATACCAAACTGTATTCGGCATGGAGGGATTGTGACACAATGCGAGGTTGGCTGGAACAAAGTAAAACTGACAACGAAAATCTGCAAAAGCTGCAATCGGAGACCTTGCTACAGAACGACTTGCTCAACAAGACGCTTGCAACGGTCGTTAAGGAAAACACGGAAATCAAATCCAGTAAGTGGTATAAGTTGTATCTAATCTCCAAACGAATCCGAACTTTATTCTCAAAATAAGTATCTTACGTGTATGCATAAAATATCTGTCATAGTACCTTGTTATAACGTAGAGAGATATATACACCAATGTTTGGAGAGTATAGTCAATCAGACGCACAGCAATCTGGAAATCATTTGCATCGATGATGGTAGCACAGATAATACTCCTGCGATAATAGATAGGGTGGCATTGACAGATACCCGTATCAAGGTCATACACAAGTCAAACACAGGATATGGAGATACGATGAATGTCGGATTGGAGGCCAGCACGGGCGACTACATAGGGATAGTCGAATCCGACGATTGGATAGAGCCAGATATGTATGAGACCCTGCTTCGGGCAGCTTTGGACAACTCGTTGGACATAGCAAGATGTCTGTGGCTGGAGAGCAGACAAGGCAAAGAGAAAGAGAAGCATTTTGCATACGCGCCCATCGATGAGGTCTTCTCTCCGCTCGAGAGTCAAGGTGTTTTCAGAATACAGACATCAATCTGGGCGGCACTATACCGAAGGGAACTGCTTGACCAGAGAGATAAAATCAGGTTTCTGCCTACACCAGGAGCCAGTTTCCAAGATACTTCGTTCTCGTTCAAAGCATACAGCAAGGCAAGGCGGGTCATGATTATACCTCGCCCCTTGCTACATTATCGTATAAATGATTCCTCGTCAGTAGCCTCATCGGGCAAGGCAGAATGTATACTTGACGAATGGCGTGAGATAGGCAATTGGATAGACTCCCACGAAGAAATAAAGCAACATCTCTGCCAGACACCTTTGATGTCGCGATACATATATGGAGGTTTTATATGGAATTTCAACAGATTGAATGATGTAGCCTCAAGAAAATTCCTTGATGCTGCATCGCCATTCTTGAGGGATCTGGTGAATCGAGAGATATTGCAGACAACCCTGTTCGAGAAAATCAGTTGTGGTTCCAAATTGTACAACGTGATATTTAATCCCGACAAGTACTATCAGCAGCAGATGTCACATCGTAAGAGAAAGAAGTTGCTGAAAAAGATATTCACATTCTGCAAAGCATGAAAGGAGGCGTCATGGCAAAGATAAAGCGCATAGCGGCAGTTACAATGGTAAGGGATGACCAGTTCTTTCTTGAGAAATGGGTGAAGTACTATGGAAGTCACATAGGCGATGAGAATCTCTATATCATATTCGATGGCGAGGATCAAAAAATACCAGACTACTGCAGCAAGGTCAACACAATAATAAACAAGCGAATAGAAGGTACTGTACAGAGAGCTGACAAAGGTCGCATCAACCTCATAAATGCCGAGGCAAATAGACTATTCTCGCAAGGATACGAGGTGGTGATAGGCTGCGATGTAGACGAATTTCTCATAGTAGATCCAAAAATAGAAGTACCGTTTGCAGAGTATATTTCTTCCATAAAGGCCAAATGCGTGTCAGGATTAGGTCTGGACGTAGGTCAGGACATGCGTACGGAAAAATCAATAAATAAGGATATCCCATGGTTGTCACAGCGCCATGCCGCTAAAGTCTCAACCCGATATACTAAACCATGCGTCATGACAAGACAGGGGAAGTGGGGCCGAGGGTTCCACCGCCAGATGAGGCGTATGTACACGATAGATGAAAACCTATATCTGTTCCATCTCGGTTGCATAGATTTGGAGATGATACAGAAGAAGTTAGCAAATACAGACCTGATAACAAGAGGCTGGAATCGACACCTCAAGAAGAGGGTATGCACTATAGCACTATGCTCCGAGCACAGGACTCGTCTGTTTGACACGTGGGTGCCACGGGCAAGGAAATGCCAGAATATCATACATCCCATCTATTCCTGGAACAAGCCCTCTATGTTTGGTATGACCTTGATAGTGGAAATACCCAAGCGCTTTTCGCATCTGTTATGAGAAAGATACTGTTTTATACCAGGCTGCTGCTCTTTGGACACATACTCAATCCATTATGGAAGTCACGCATGGAGAGACGCCTATTACGCGGTAGGGTGACAGCAAAGGCTGTATCAGCATATATCAGCAAAATACCAGTCCCCCCATCGACTCCTTGTACTCAAGTCCGACCGGAGACAGAAAGGGTATTCAGTATCTGGTTTCAAGGCGAAGCCCAGGCACCCCTCATAGTAAAAAGTTGCCTTGATAGTATCAGGAGAAATGCCTCGCTCGAACTCATGGTCTTGGACCAAAACACAATCTTTGATTGGGTAGATTTACCAGATTATGTCGTAGAAAAGTGGCGTGCAGGCAAGATTTCCTACGCACACTTTGCAGACATTTGCCGAGTAGATCTGTTGTGGCGTCATGGAGGAATATGGATGGACGCGACAGACTTTATGCCACATCCACTACCAGACTTCGTGCTTCAAGAGCCATTTTTTGTATATCTCTCAGGTAAATACCAGGCAGGTTCGTATTCTGGTATACAAAACTGCTTTATCCGCTCTCAGGCAGGCAATCCTCTGCTGGGAGCATGGCGTAATGTAATATTTGAATATTGGAAACGAGAAGACTATGCCATCGACTACTTTGTCCACCAAATGTTGTTTCAGCATGCCGTCAGACATGATCAAACAGCAGCAGACCATTATGACAGAATGCCAAAGATACAACAAGACTCCACCCATCTGTTATGGTATCTGTATCGTAATGCGCACTATGACAAAGACGAATACGAACGGCTCACACAAGAGGGAATATTCCAGAAGACAGATTTCAAAAGCCCGGAATCACACAGTCCAATCCCAGAAACGTACGCAGACTACATCGTCAACTATGTCAACAGGCAATCGTAGGCGGTTCAGAAACCATGCTTCTCTAACCACGTCGCAAATGGTCTGACAAAGTTCTGTTTCCATGCCTCAGCCTTATACCCTGGGGCATTTTCGTATACCTTCAGACTCAAATCTAAGGCTGTCTTCAGGCTGGCAGCCTTTTCTGTATCATCACTCGAAATGATATAGCTTGTAGGGTTAGGGTAATAGAAATATAGAGGTAGGCGAAGTAAAGTGGCGCGCTTCACTCTCAATAATACTGCTCCCCACCAAGGAACGTCTTCGTACTCAATTCCAGCAGGCCACACGATACCCTCAATCATACTGATATGATACATACATCTCCACGCCTGACAATGCTTCACAGCCCATTTGGATTTGATAAACTCTGAGTGCGACTCCTCAGTAGCAAAGTCATAAATATTGTCAGTCACAAAATACTCAGGATTGCAATAACGGCGTATGATAGGTCCACATTCGGGTAGACGCATAAACTGTCGGATTCTATTCCTTAATCGATAGATATGGTCATAAGTAAAAGACACGATATCACTACCGTCCCTGAGCGCGCAGTTCACACATATCTCCATCAGTTGAGGATGCAGGAAGTCATCTGCGTCCAAGTATATGACATACTCACCGCGGACATGTCGTGTAGCAGTATTCCTCGCTTCAGATCTTCCCATATTCTGCTGATTGATAAGATTGAAACGCTTGTCAAGCATACAGAATCTTTCCACAATCGTTTGACTGCCATCTGTGCTGCCATCGTTTACGACAACGACCTCCCAATTTGAATACGTTTGCTGCAACACGCTATTCAGAGCGCGTTCGATATACATCTCAGCGTTGTATAGAGGAACAATTACAGAAACCAAAGGGGAAGTCATAATACTTGATATATTTTTTGTAGGACATTAAATCAAAACACCGAGTTGTTCAGTCACCTTTCTCCTTCGAGCGTAGCTTCCGCTCGAAGGGTACAAGGAAGTTCGTCTCCCATTTCATTCTCTTGTCAGCAGGGGCAGAACTGTACACCTCCTTGCCAATTGCGATTGCACGCCTCAGACTCATAATCTTGTGAGACTGGTCGGCCGACATGATATAACTGCGAGGATTGGGGTAATACATATATAGTGGTAGATT
>CALZJL010000142.1 GCA_945787625.1 uncultured Prevotellaceae bacterium | reverse complement strand
AGAAAACTTTTCGTTTTTATGCTCACACTGCTGTGTGCAGTGGGGGCGTGGGCTGACGTTTCTGAATTGAAGGTGTCAGATGGGTCAAACACTCATTACTACCTTATCAAAAGTTACCGTACGGGTAAGTTCGCAAAATGGGCTGGTGACGATGTTCAGCTTTTACAAAGTTCTTATTTGACCGACGCAAACCTATGGTATGTGACCGCTGACGGAGATAACTATAAGTTGTGCAACAAGGCCACTACCAAAAAGTATGCAACGACATCATCGTTTACTGCAGAGGGTGCCACTGTTTATATCGCAGAGAATAAGCACAAGAGTGGCTATTGGTGCGTATCTCTGACGCCTGGTCAAACAGCTCAATGTTGGGATGATCAACAGGGTAAAATCGGATTTTATGCTCCGACAGCAACTGATAACGAAGGAACAAGTTGGACATTTGAAGAGATTACTGAAGACATTAACAAAAAGAATTTGAGTATTCTTATGCAAGATGCAGCTTCTGCGATAGGTGATGATCCTGGTTTCTATCCTCAGTCTGCCTATGATGCTGCAAATGCAGTTTATACCAATGCAAGTTCGACATCTGCTGATTATCAGAGTGCATTCAATACGTTGGCGGGAGCACAGATTAAGCCTGGTGTAGGCAAGTATTACCAGATACACAGTGCTTTGCCTGGATTCTCTGAAACAAGAGCTATGTATTCTTCAAACGATAGTCAGTTCAAGTGGAAAAAGCTTGAAAATGGTAACAGTGCATTTTATTGGACTATTACTCCAGATGGAGATAATTATATATTCACTCAATTTTTAAATGGGCAGAGTATCTCTGCACCTGGAACTCTTAGTTGCGTATCAGCACAGGTAGAGCTCGTATCATTGGGCAATGGTCAGTTTAATATTAATTGTGGTGGCACTTTCCATGCAAACGGACATAATAGTGGTGCAGGGACAGAGGGTACTGTAATCAGTTGGGATGGAGCTAAGAACTCTGCTTCTTCATGGTACATTAGAGAAGTTACCATGACTACCGAAGTAGCAAAGCATGCGATTAACCAGAGAATAACTGCTGCTGGGAACATTGGTACTGGTCAGTACATATTTGGCAACAATCCCGGTCAATACGCAAGTGAGAATGAAATATTAAGTGCTAAGTCTGGGGCTCAGACCGTTTATGACAAAGCTTCAGCAACTCTCGAAGAATGCCTAACAGCACTTTCTAAAATTAACACAAAGCTTGTAAAGAATATAATGGAGGTTGGCAAGTACTATCGCATCCAGAATACTGCTTATTCTACATATACAGGTGTTCAGCGCAGCAATGAAAAGACAGGTGAGAGCAAGATGTGGAACTACACTCTTGATGAAAATGACCCAGGTCAGATATGGAAGTTGGAGAAAGAAGGTAGCAATTATTATCTCGTAAACGTACTTTCTGGTCTGTATCCTCAGTATGTAAATGGTGGTAATAACGTAACTACATATTTAGGAGCGAAGAACGCAAGTTATAAATTTACTTACGACATCTTTTCTGAAGCAAGTTCCGATGCATATCCTATACACCGTATCTATTTTGGCAATCGTCAGGTAAATATAGAAGAAGCGGGTTATGTAGACTATTGGTATGAAAACAACGCACGTCACCACATATGGACAGTAGAAAAGACAGATGAAGAGATACTGGCTCTTGCAAAGGCATGGGTGACTACTCAGAGATTGACAGAAAATGCAACTGCAAGTAAGATTACCGTAACTCCAGATGTCACGCAGGTAATCTCTCCAAATGAGTTCGCTGCTCCTGAGGTTGTAAACGCAGCTATAGAAGCTCTTAAGGCATATAAAAGTGCCGGTAGTAATCCTACTTTGGCGCAAGCTCAGGCAGTATGGAACAATGCTTCAATCGTCAATACTTACAAGACCAATGCAGATGACAATGGTGGTCTTCAGAGCATAGATTATACACTCAAGGCCAAATATGGTACCATCATTCTGCCTATCAACTATAGCAAGCCAACTAATGTGAAACTTTATAGCTGTAATGCTGCACAGGGTTCTGTACTGACTTTGACTGAGTATACAGCTGGTGAAACAAAGAACAAACCGTTTATCATTGAGTACACCGATGAGGAGAGCTTGCCGACAGCTGATGAGCCAAAGACATATCAGTTCATAGGCTACAAAAGTGGTGCAGGAACAGAAAACGTAATCGAAGGTTGGTTGACTGGCGTGTTGTCTGCCGGGACTACAACAGTAAATGCTGGTAACTATGTTCTTTCTAAGTATAATGGTAAGCTTGGCTTCTACAAAGTCGGTAATGGCGCAAGCGTAACCTGTCCGAAGTACAAGTGCTACCTCAGCAAGCAAGCTTCTGCCCGTGCATTCTTCTTTGATGATGAAGATGTAGAGACAGGCATCAATGCGGTTGAGATAGAGGAAGTTGTTCCTGCCGATGCTGCTATCTATGACTTGAGCGGCCGCCGCGTACAGAGCGCGAAGTCAGGTCTCTATATCGTAAATGGCAAGAAGATCATCAAGTAAGCGAGAAATAACATACTAACTAAATGTAATCGAAAACAATGAAAAAGACATATATCAGACCAACAGTAGAGTGTTTCAAACTAAATGCTCACACCATCATTGCTTCATCTCCTCTTTCTGTGGATGAGAGCGTTGAGATAACCAGAGGACATGAGGGAAGCTTTGAAGTCCTCGGTCGCGAAGACAACGCAGGTTCAAGCGTTTGGGACAGTGAGTGGTAATCAAGAGAGCGCAATGCGCTTGATATAATCAGTACGTGGAGCCTTGGTATCACGCCTTGGCTCCTCTGCTTTTTGGTGAATTTACTCCTTTTTTCCGGCTTCAATGTTGATGATACAGAAATAAATCGTATCTTTGTACGTCGTTATATCTCACACATTGGCTTATGGACGGAAGAACAGAACAACAAGCGATAAAGCGCATACCATACGGAATGATGAACTTCGTGGCTGTCCGCGAGGACGACTGCTACTATGTAGACAAGACGAGGTTTATAGAGAAAGTGGAGGCTGCAAACAAGTTTTTCTTCTTCATACGCCCACGCCGCTTCGGCAAGAGCCTGACTATGTCGATGCTGCACCACTATTACGACATCAATGATGCAGACAAGTTTGAGCGGCTCTACGGCGACCTCTACATTGGCAAGAACCCTACGCCCAACCATAACAAGTATCTCGTCATCTACCTCAACTTCGCCGTCATCAATGCGGAGTTAGGCAACTACCGCAGTTCGCTTGATTCACATTGCCGGATAGAGTTTACCAGAGTCTGCAAGAGATATTCACACTTATTGCCTCCCGATGCAGTAGAGGGACTTCTGAAGGAAGATGGAGCAGTGAAGCAGCTTGATTATCTGTACAAGATATGCAGCGATGCAGGCCTGAGGATTTATCTCTTCATCGACGAGTACGACCACTTTACCAATCATATCCTCTCAGACGCAGCGCGCCTCGACGAATACAAGGGCGAGACGCACGGTACGGGCTACCTACGCACCTTCTTCGACACCATCAAGTCTGGCACATACTCCTCCATCGAGCGCGTCTTCGTCACAGGCGTAAGCCCCGTGACCCTCGATGACCTAACCAGCGGATTCAATATCGGTACGAACTACACCCTCTCGTATGCCTTCAACGAGATGGTGGGCTTCACCGAGCAGGAAGTACGCGAGATGCTGACGTACTACTCGCAGCAATACGACTTCCACCACAACACGGACGAGCTCATCGAGATTATGAAGCCCTACTACGACAACTATTGCTTTGCTGAGGAGGCATACGGTGAGACTACAATGTACAATTCCAACATGGTGCTGTCGTTTCTCTACAAGTATATAGACAATATGTGTCGCATACCGAAGGATATGCTTGACGAAAATATCCGTGTGGACTACAACAAACTGCGTATGCTCATTCGCAAGGACAAGGAGTTCTCCCACGATGCGTCAATCATACAGACGCTGGTCTCTCAAGGCTTCGTGACGGGCGAGCTCAAGAGGGGTTTCCCTGCCGAGAACATAGCTGACAGCAACAATTTCGTCAGCTTGCTCTACTATTTCGGGTTGGTCACCATCGGAGGCATACATCGAGGCAGACTCAAATTCACAATACCCAACGAAGTAGTGCGCGAGCAAATCTACACATACCTGCTCGACAACTATCACGATAACCATCTCGATGCGGACAGGTACGAACTGA
>CALZJL010000141.1 GCA_945787625.1 uncultured Prevotellaceae bacterium | reverse complement strand
CTTGTCTTAGGGTGTGTAGGGATGATATGCGCACAGCCGTCGGTAGGCAAGATCTACTACATGAAAGGCAAATTGTCCCAAAAGTACCTCAAGGCAAGCGGCACATCGCTGTCGCTCTCGGCAGAGAAAACAACAGACTGCCTGTTTTATGTCGATGCCGACAACGCCATCAAGGCATATCTGACCTCAAACTATATCAACTGCAGTGGCAAGAATCTGAGCACCACAAAATATTCGGGAGTGTTCAGCGAAGGATCAGACGGTGCCTACTACTACAACAACAATTCATACTACATCTATGGTGGTGCCAACACTAATGCCACAAGCATAGACCGAGGTTCTTCTCATGGCAAAAATGCCGGGTACCAATGGTATTTTGAGGAGTACACTCCTCCTACAGTCGAAGGGTCTGTCGTGGACGGCAAGACATATTTCATACGTTCGGTGACAAAGTCGGGCAATATCTATGCCTATGCAGGAGACGGTAGGCAGCTCGCACGAAGCACCAAAAACACAGGTTCAGCCTCATATCGCTGGACAGCCACAAAGCTATCTGATGGCGTATACACCTTCCAGAACGTGGGCGACAATTCCAAATACCTCGGATTCAAGCAGACAGCCACCTCTGCGACTCAGTTGAAAATAGCTTCCAGCAACAAGCGTGCTGAGTGCTTCACGATATGGCGTGATAATGTCAGTCAAAATGAAGGACGTTACATGGTAGGCAATGTAGATGTCTCAGTAGCATGGGATCAGTCTACGAGCGAATATGATGCAAGCAACAATACGTGGAGTACTGACTTCCAGTTTGAAGACGCGTCGGAGTATGTGACAATTACGTATCAATACAAAGAAGGCTCGACCCTCGTACGCACAGAGTCAGAGGCCTTGAAAGCAGGTCAGAGATACGAAGCACCGTGTATTCCGGGCTACTACATCACCTCAGTGGTCGAGGGCATTGCAGGCACTGCTGATGCCACCTACGAAGTACCCGTGGAGCGTGCCCTGCCCGATGTGCGCGCAATCATCGGCGACGGTACAACATCAGGGGGAGGCTGTGGCATATACTGGATAGGCATAGACATACCATCTGCAGATGTTGACGGAAGCAGCGTCGACAAAGTGCCCTTGCGCAACATTCACATGATGAGCCAGACTGGTAATGCTTACAATCGGTCATATATGGTAGTGTCAAGCAGCAGTACGTTGTCAGAAGGAAGCGTCGTTGCAGTCTCTCAAAACAATCCAGAGGCTACCAGCTCAGCCTTCGTCTGCTACAATTTCAACAACGAGCTGCTCACACCGGGAGGCAGATATTATTTGTTCTTTGTTAATGACAAAAATAATCCCACCGCAAGCCAGACCAATCGCACGGTGCTTTGCAGCGCAAGCAAGGCGTACGCCCCTAAAATAAAGGCTTCTGATGGTTCAGAACGGAGTAACTGGTACCCCAACTTGAAGCTCAATGTGGCAAGCATAGAGCAGGCTATGAGCACAGTATATGGCGAGAAGTGGGTCACCATCGACTTCGTACGCGATGCAGGATATAGCTGGAAGATCTCCGGCACGGCAGCTGGTGCCACTCCGAGCAACATGGAGAACGAAGCCACAGTCGGGACAGACCGCCAGTGGTGTTTCGTCGGCACACCTCAGTCGTTCAAGATCTACAGCCGTGCAGCAGGCGAATCACTGGCTCTGACTACCAACAGCGAGTCTGTCGGAGATGGTACTCTGGTCTCGCTCACTGACGCAGAATCTGCTTGCCGCTGGACCGTGACAGCCAATGGCGCAGGCTACGAGATAGCCCGAGTAGGCGAGAGCACATATACCCTGAATTCACACGGAGGCCTCAACAAACAGATAAAATACTATAACAAGGGTGACAACGGAGCCGTGTGGACCATCAATCTGCTGAAGACGCTCACTGTCAGACAAAGCATACCCGGAGTAGAAGGCACATATACGTGGAATGGTCAGACCAAGTCTGGCTCGACGGTCATGTTCTATTCTACAAACTATGTCGACTATGCTCCGCTTTCATGCAGCGTTGTGCCAGGCTATACATACTCGTTTGCTGACGTCACATGGAATGGCGCCACCGACAAGGAGGTCAGCGTCACACTCACGCCAAACTTCTTTACGACCCAGTCCGACTATGCTGCTGGCAACGACAATGTCCACTGGATACGCATCACTCACGTGAATGAGCCGACCTATTCTCCCACAGCGACAGAGCCTGGCAGTGAGCCGACGGTAAACCAGGCAGACCTTGCCAATGAGGGGCAGCTGTGGTGTTTCGTCGGTGACAAGACCAATGGCTTCAAGATCTACAGCAAGGCTCACCCCGATTATGTCCTTCAGGCAGCAGCCGCGACTCCAGGCAATGGCACCACAACCACTTTGGTACGAGCCGCCGATGCCGTTTATTCACAGAGCACATGGGTGCTTGGCGAGAACCATCTGACAGCGGCTACCAAGCCTGGCTACACAATCCTGCTCAAGGATAAGTCTGTCTATGGTCTGAACAAGCATAATGGGTATTGGCGTTTCTTTACTGCATCAGATGTAGGCTCACGCTGGACCATGTATGAGGTAGGTGGCGAGCTCACCATCAATGTCAATATTGAGGGCAATATCCTCCCGACCAACAGCAAGGTAGGAGCAATCTCCGTGACCTATAATGGGCAGACCACGACTACTCGCCTCGACCTCGGCACGCTGACGGTGCCCGGCACGTTGACCACCCTGAAGGTACGTGCCCCCAAGGGCGCAGCCATCACCATCGCCGACGGCAACCCTAAATTCGCAGGCTACGAGTTCGCAGGCATCGACTTTGGCAGCCAGATGAGCCAGCAGACCATCAGTATTGACAATGTGCCCATAGGCGGAGCCACAGCCACAGTCACTTACACTGCCAACGAGTATCAGAATCTGTTCTACACGAAAGATGCCGAACACCCCTACCGCATACCAGCCATAGTCAAGACCAAGGACGGCACACTGATAGCAGCCTCCGACTATCGCTATTGCGGCGCCGACGTAGGCAACGGACGTGTAGACATTGTCGTGCGACGCAGCAGCGACAACGGAGCCACATGGACTGCTCAGGAGACTGTGGCGCAAGGATGGCGCAATGCCGAAGAGAAGCTGGAGGCTGATGCAGGAATCTCCGACATACCATACGGCTTTGGCGATGCTACGCTTGTTGCCGACGACGAGTCTGGCGCAGTGCTACTCGGCTATGTCGGTGCTCCGAGCAATGCCACTTGCTGGACTGACAGACCTGACTATTTCTTCCAAAAGAGCGAAGATAATGGCAAGACCTGGGGAGACAAGTACTCTGTCATCAGGGCCATCAAAGATAAGATTGACGCAGCAGGACATTCTACGAAAAACTTCTTTGTCGGTTCGGGCAAGATAGTCATGAGCCGCAAATACAAGAAGCAGGGCTCCAACTACAAGCGCATCTATTGCGTGCTTTGGGTCAATGGTACTTTCCCGGGCGAGAGTTCAACGACTCGCAGCAACTGGGTAGTCTATTCCGACGACTTCGGGGAAACGTGGGAGATACTTGGAGGCACCTGTGCAGCAAAAGGTTCGTGCGATGAGCCTAAGTGCGAGGAGTTGCCCGATGGCAGCGTGGTGCTCAGCTCTCGCGAATCTGGTTGCCGTTGGTTCAACATATTCACCTATAACGACCAGGCAGCAGGCACAGGTACGTGGCAGACGGCTGTCAAGTCGAACAGCGTCGATGGCGGATTGAGCTTTGGCGGCAATGCTACTAACGGCGAGATACAGGTCTTGAGAGCAGTCCGTAGCAGCGACAATACGCTGCACAATCTCGTCTTGCAATCTATACCTACAGGCGGCGACCGCAGCAAAGTAGCCATCTACGTCAAGAATATTGATGCCCCGGCGTCATACAGCACTCCTACCGAATTCGCAAAAGGGTGGACTCAAGCCAAGATGGTAGCTCCGTACGCCTCTGCCTACTCTACGATGTGCATTCAGGCAGACGGCAGGATAGCCTTCTTCTACGAAGACGCCAGGTCAGGCGCAGGCTACGACATGGTCTACGTACCATGTACAGTTTCCGAGCTGATGGGCGAAAGGTATAAAGTGCTGCAGAATGTAGTCGAATCAGAAGGCTCTACGCAGAAGACACCAATCCTCGAAGGAGATGTGGCAAGCGCAGACGATGTGACGGAGAGTGTCACCACAGAAACCTCTGCCGTCGACCTCAGCCA
>CALZJL010000140.1 GCA_945787625.1 uncultured Prevotellaceae bacterium | reverse complement strand
CATCGCTTCTGCTTGCAGCCATATCGGCAGCAACATGGGCGCAGACACAGGACATTAAGGTGTCGACAGATGTCGAAAATCCCGAGCATCTGTTTACCCTGACCAATGCCGGCAACCTGACGATGACCCCCTACACGTCACCGACTCAGACAGCAGCCAATGCCGGTCACTTTGCATTCTTTGCAGTAGACGGCGAGGAAAACCAGTACAAAATCTACTGCGTTGACAACAAAAAATGGATTTCATACGAAAAGGCTTCCGGCTACAGCAACAGCGTTAACTTTGCAAAACTCATAGACGCCCAAGCCGAAGCAAACCCCTGGTATGCAGCCAAGGCAACACGCAGCAACGTAGATTACTACCAGTTTGCCCCCCTCAATACCACGACTGTAGCAAGCAAATACATGAATTGGTATCAAGGGACAGGCTCCAACCCTCTTGACAACACCACCATTACTGTAGGTCTTTGGCAAGACAATGCCTCAAAAGACGCAGGCAGCGCCTGGACCATAACGGAGATTATCATCGTAACCAACACCTACACACTCAACCTCCCCGATGGCATCAGCGTAGTCATCAACGGTCAGACTTACACCAACGGCGACCAGGTCACCGTCAACGGCACCCTTACAGCCACGGACATCGCCGTTCCTGAGCAAGATGGCAAGTTCTCAACCATTGAGATAGACAACGAGACCAAGACCATCAAGGTTGTCTACTACGACATGCCTGCACTCGAAGACAGCGAGCCCTACACCAACGCATGGCTCTACCCCATGCAGCAAGACAACGTAGGCACGGCAAGCCTCACAGAGCAGAATGGTGTCTACACTCTCAGCAACAAGGTACTCTCAGCAAGCTTCATCAAGACCGACAAAGCCATCTATTTCCTCGGCTCAAAGGCTATGAACCTCGTTGCAGGCACAGAGCCCTTCAGCGTGTCTTTTGGTGATGGAGACAACGTTGCTGCAAGCAGCATGACACTCCAAAGCGTCGAGACCGAAGATTTGACAGCAAATACCAATGCCATAGGCGGAGCAGAGCATTTTGCAGGTAAGGCCATTAAAGCCAACTATACCTATACCTACAATGGCACAGCCCTCAACATCGTGTGGCGCGCAGTACTCCGCGATGGCAGCCACTACCTGCGCACAGAGATGGAGTTGACAGGCGTAGACGACGTTGACATGTACAACATCATCCCACTCTGCTACAAGGTAGACGCCAAAGCCGCAGGCAGCACACCGAAAACCGTTGGTGACACACGCGGTAAAGTCATACTCAGCGACAAGATCTTCGCAGGCTTAGAGACCCCAACAGCCTACAACACCGTAGGCGGCGAGGACGACAGCGACAAATACAACCTCGTCGCCACACCCGTCACCGACAACGTAGCAGCAGCAGACTGGACCGCAATCACAGAAAACATTCCAGCCCGCATCTTCGAAGTAGCCGGCAGCGACAAGAGCTACATGATTTATACAAAATCACTCACAGGCCTGAAAGCCAACCAAAAGGTCGTAGTCACCCTCACCTACAAGAGTGGAGCAAAGAAATTTGACATCGACGGCGTAGACCTGCTCGACGGTAGCGGTAAAGTTGCAGCCAGCGACTACCATCATGGATATACAGGTACAGCTAAGGAAAACAACACATACACTTTCACCGTACCTAACGACGGAGACTTCGACGTACGAATGTTCATCGACAAGCGCGAAGGAGACATCGTCTCCACAGCCGAATTCAAAGTCGAAGTCTACGAGCCAAAGCCAGGCGCAGTCATCACGACCGACATAGTCAACATACAAGGCCTTTGGAGTCGCAATACCACCCTCAAAGCCGGCGAGACATGGAAGGTAGGCGCAGTAGTCGGACTCGTAGCCCAAGATGGTAAGCAGAGCGAAGAAAACATTCGCCACACCCAGAAGCGCCGCTCATTCCTCGCCTACTCAGAGCGCGAGCGTGCAGTACCCTGGCGACCCAACCCCTGCTACATCAGCTGGTATGAGCTCAACATCAACCGCAACAACGCAGCCCCAGGCTCAGAGCCAAGCAACATGACCGCCGCACAAGTCCTCGACGTACTCTCACAGTGGAAGACACAGCTCTGGGACAAATACGGCACAGCCCCGGCAAACTTCATCATCGACGACGGCTGGGACACATACGGAGAGTGGAACTTCCACGCAGGCTTCCCCAACGAGATGCGCGACATCGCCGCAGCAGCATGGGAGATGGGCGAAGCTGGCGTAGGAGCATGGCTCGGTCCCGTAGGCGGTTATGGTCAGAGCGGCAATTACCGTCGCAACTACTGGAGCGACAAGGGCGGCATGCAGCTCTCCAACCCACGCTACTACGAAGTATTCCTCAAGGCAGCCAAGAATCTCGTCGAGAACCAGAAGACCGAAGGCAAGGGATCATATAATTTCTTCAAGTTTGACGGTATTTCAGCTCAATTCTCGGCAAAAGGTCCAGACAATGGCGACACAGGCAACGAGAATGCCGAGGGCATCATACGCCTCGAGCAGTACGTACGCGAGAACCTCAAGGAGGACATCTTCTTCAACACCACCGTCGGCACATGGGCATCACCATTCTGGTACCAGATCACAGATGCTACATGGCGTCAGGAGAACGATCACGGTGAGGCAGGCAACAACTCCAACACTCGCGAGAACTGGATCACCTATCGCGACCGTCTCGTATATCAGAACTACGTAACCAACTCTCCCATCTGTCCTATCAACACACTGATGACTCACGGTTTCATCCTCACCAAGTTCGGTCCTCCAGCATCTAACCCACGCGACTACAAGTCTGTACTGAACGAACTGCGTTGTGCCTTTGCATGCGGTAGCGGTCTGGTGGAACTCTACAACGACTACGACCTGATGAACAGCATTGAGGACGGCCGCCTGTGGGCAGACCTTGCAGACCTCATCAAGTGGCAGAAAGACAATGCCGATGTGCTCATGGACGCACACTGGGTAGGAGGCAATCCTTGGACAGGCAGCAAGTGCGAGATCTACGGTTGGGCAGCATGGAACGGCACCAAGGCATCACTGACCCTCCGCAACGGAGGCAACGATGCCCAGACCATCGAAATCACCCTGCGCGAAGCACTTGAGATACCAGCCAACATTGATGGCTCAATCATTCTCACAAAGTGCTTTGCAGACCAGGCAAACCTTGAGGGACTCACCGAAGGCGAACCCATCAACATCGACACCAAGCTCACACTCACTCTCCCAGGCAGCAGCGTATACATGTTTGGCGGACGCGACAGCCAAGCCCCTGTTGTAGAAGTACAAAGCATCACTCTGGACCAGACCTCATACGAGGTCGTCCAGGGTGGCAGCATACAAATCACAGCCACAGTAGCTCCAGCTGACGCAACCGACAAGACCCTCACATGGACATCAAGCGACGAGGAGATTGCTACCGTAGTCAATGGTGTTGTAACTGGCAAAAAAGAAGGTACAGTCACTATCACTGCCTCACACGGCGACATCACAGCTACCGCACAAGTCACAGTCAAGATAGTTGCAGTCGAGAGCATTACCTTTGCTGAGGAAGCATACACAGTAGGCGAGGCAAGAACTATCACCCTCACCCCCACTATCAACCCATCAAACGCTACCGACAAAGCACTCACATGGACATCAGCCGATGAGACCATAGCTACAGTATCAGAAGCAGGTGTGGTACGCGGCATTAAGGCTGGTGAGACAACAGTCACCGCCACAGCCCCCAACGGCAAGAGCGCAAGCGTCACGATTACAGTAACTGAGAATAGCTATTCAATCAACTTCCCAGACGATCAGCAACCCACACGTACTGACCGCAAGCTCAACAGCGTGACAGTATCAATCGAGGGACAAGACGACAAGGTGCTCTCCATCGACGGCACACTCGTCTACAACGACCTCACAGAGGGTGAGACAAACATCATCAACTGCAACGCAGGCGATCCCATCACTGCCACATTCAGCTATCAAGGCACCTGGATGAACGGCTACGTGTACATCGACCTCAACAATGACCGTCAGTTCTCGTTCCGCGAGGGCGATACCAACCAGGAAGGCACAGACCTTGTCAGCTTCAGCTTCTACTCTGGCAACTTCAGCGACGACTCCAACGGTGTCAATTCATTAGGAGAAGCACTTACAGGGCAAGCACGCAACGTCCTCAACCCACCATCATTCACAGCACCATCTGAGGCAGGTACATACCGCATACGCTTCAAGGTAGACTGGAACAGCGTAGATGCAGGAGGACAAC
>CALZJL010000139.1 GCA_945787625.1 uncultured Prevotellaceae bacterium | reverse complement strand
CTACCTTATCCCCCTCCTATTGAGAGCATCGATATATTTACGCGCATTCGCCTGATGCTCAGCCGCAGTACGAGCAAAATTATGAGTCCCCGAGAAATCCTCCTTCGCACACATATACACAAAGTCATGCTCCACAAGATTCAAGACAGCCTCCAGCCCCACCACCGAAGGCACACGAATCGGGCCAGGAGGCAAGCCCCGATAGATATACGTATTGTACGGCGAGTCATACGCCAGATGCCTGTTAAGCACACGACGAATAGAAAAATCCCCGATACCGAAAATCACCGTAGGATCAGCCTGCAGCAACATACCCCTCTTCAGCCTACGATAATACAAGCCAGCAATCATAGGCTTCTCCCCATCATCAGCCGTCTCACTCTCCACGATACTCGCCAACGTTGACACCTCCAGCTCCGACAGCCCCCACCTCTCAGCCTTAGCCCTACGCTCCGCAGTCCAGAAAGCATCATGCTCCCTCTTCATACGCGCCAACAGCTCATCAACGCCAATCGTCCAATACACCTCATAGCTATTCGGTATAAACAACGCAGGCACAGTCTGCGTCGAATACCCAAGCCGCTCACACACCCCCTCATCAGCAAGAGCCTCAGCGATAACCACACTATCGAGCAACAGCTGCCCCCCAAGCCTCCCCGCCATCTGGCTCATCGTCCTCACCGACGGCACCACCAGCCTCATCGGACTCTGCGCCCCAGCCCTCACCCTGCGGTAAACCTGCAGCACCGACTCTCCAGGCTCAACCACATAACGCCCCGTGCGCACCCCATATCCAGCCGCCGTCAGCCAGTCCCACGCCATCGGAGCCCCCAGCCTGTCCCTCACCACCTCAGGCGAATCACCAGGATAGACAAACAGCACCACCCCCTCATCAGAATCATTCACAGACTCATTGACCCTCGACCAAGCCCACAAAGCAACACAAGCAGCCACCGAGCCAATGACCAAAAGAACTATCAAAAGTTTTTTCATACCCATATACCATTTTTTTTGTTAAACACGACACACTACTCAAAAAACCTCGGCCTGTTCTCCCTCGCCACCTCCAGCGAATCCACCGCCACAGGCTTGACCCCACGCCTCAGCACCTCCTGCTCCTCCCTCAAAGCCACAAAAGCCCCCTCCCTCGACTCAGCATTGATAAAACGCAAAGCCAGCGGAGCATTCTGACTCGCATCCTTCACCCAGACCACCGGTCCCCCATACACCGGAGCCAACCTCAGCGCCGTATGCACAGCACTCGTCGTAGCCCCCCCGATCATCACCGGCAGCGAAATCCCCGCCTCCGCAAGCAAGCGCAACGTCTGCGCCATATACTCCAAGCTCGGCGTAATCAAGCCACTCAGTCCAATCACATCAGGCCTCTCACGCAACACAGCCTCCACAATCGCCTCAGGCTCCACCATGACCCCCAGATCCACAATCTCAAACCCATTACAAGCCATCACCACCGACACGATATTCTTACCAATATCATGCACGTCCCCCTTCACCGTAGCCAGCAATACCCTCCCCACACACGCAGCCTCCCCACACCTCTGCGCCTCGATATACGGCTGCAACACAGCCACCGCCCTCTTCATCGTCCTCGCCGTCTTCACCACCTGAGGCAAAAACATCTTCCCCTCCCCAAACAGACGCCCCACCTCATTCATACCCTCCATCAGCGGCCCCTCGATAATATCCACCGCACGCCCATACCTCCCCAAAGCCTCCATCAAATCCGCCTCCAGCGAATCCGTCACCCCCGAACGCAAAGCATCAGCCAGCCTCCACTCCACAGACCTCACCTCCGCCACGCTCTCCCCCCGAGCATTCCCACCAGCCCCCGCCACAGCCTTAGCCTCCGCAGCAGCCCTCGCAATCTCCATAGCAGCCCCAATCAAAGCCTCACTCGCCCCAGGCGACGGGCGCAACATCACCTCCTCAATCACCCCACGCAACCCCGGCTCAATATCCCCATATCCCACCTTAGCCCCAGGATTGACGATAGCAAAATCCATACCCCTCAGCCGCCCCTCATGCACAAACACCGCATGCATAGCCTCACGGATAAAATTATTACCACGAAACGAGAAACTCAAGTTGCTCACCCCCCCCGACACATGCACCCCCGGCAAGTTCCCCCTAATCCACTCCACAGCCCTCAAGAAATCATACGCATACCCATCATGCTCCGCCATACCCGTAGCCACACTCAGCACATTAGGATCAAAGATAATATCACGCGCCCTCATGCCCACCACCTCCGTCAGCAAGCGAAACGCACGCCCGGCAATCTCCACACGACGCACAAAATCCGTAGCCTGCCCCACCTCATCAAACAGCATCACCACCACAGCCGCCCCCATACGCCTCACCTCACGCGCACGCTCCACAAAGACAGCCTCCCCCTCCTTGAGCGAAATACTGTTCACCACACACTTACCCTGCACACACTTCAGCCCAGCCGACACCACCTCCCACGAACTCGAATCAATCATCACCGGACGCACACAAATGTCAGGCTCCCCAGCCATCAACTTGAGAAACGTCGTCATCTCGCGCCTCGCGTCGAGCAACCCATCGTCCATATTCACATCAATCACCGCAGCCCCCGCCACAATCTGGCTCCTCGCAATCGCGAGAGCCTCATCATAAGCCCCCTCCCCAATCAAACGCAAGAACCTCCGCGAGCCAGCCACATTACACCTCTCCCCAATCTTAAAGAAAGGCGCCACCGCCCCAGCCTCGCACACCAGCGGCTCAAGCCCAGCCAACGCCAGGCCACAATCCACCTCCCCAGCCTCACGCCTCGCCACACGAGCCTCCGACACAGGCAACCCGTCCACCAACCCCCTCAACACACGAATATGCTCCGGCGTAGTACCACAACACCCCCCCACGATGTCCACCAGTCCCAGCTCCAGCATCACCCTCACGTCCTCAGCAAACAACTCAGGCGTCTGATCATACAGCCCCAACGCATTAGGCAGCCCCGCATTCGGGTGACACGACACAAACCTTCCCCCAGCCCCCGCAGCAAGCCTACGCAACACCGGCAACAACTCCCTCGCCCCAAACGAACAATTCAGCCCCACCGAAAGCACATCAGCATGCTCCACACTCACCAGGAAAGCCTCCACCGTCTGCCCACTAAGCAAACGCCCCGCCCCATCATTCACCGTCGCCGACAACAACAGCTCCGACCTACGCCCCGTCATCGAGCACGCCTCCTCATACGCACACAACGCCGCCTTAGCATTCAGCGTATCAAAAATCGTCTCGAGCAAGATACCATCCACCCCCTCCTCCAGAAGCACCGCCATCTGCTCCACATAAGCCTCCCTCAGCACATCAAACTCAATCGCCCTAAACTCCGGCCGCTCCACGTCCGGGCTCATCGACAACGACTTATTCGTCGGTCCCACCGTAGCCACCACAAACAGCTCACGCCCCAGCGAATGAGCAGCCCTGAACCCCTCCACAGCCTCCCTCGCTATACGCACCGCCCTCCTGTTCATCTCCCTCACAAAATCCTCACAGCCATAATCCGCCATCGACACCCTGTTCGCCGAAAACGTATTCGCCGTAATAATATCAGCCCCAGCCTCCAGATAGCGCAGATGAATCTCCCTCACCACATCAGGCCTCGTCAGCGAGAGAATATCATTATTCCCCAACATCATCACACTCCCCGCCCGAAACAAATGCCCACGAAAATCCTCCTCCCTCAGCCCCATCGACTGAATCATCGTCCCCATCGCCCCGTCAAGCACCAGAGGCCTCTCCCCATTCAAAGCATCCCTAAGACTCATTTTACAACAACAGCAAAATTTTCAATATGATTATCAATATACTCAGCCACCAAAGCCGTCACCTCCTCCTCCATCTCCATAAACTCCTCATCAAGCCCATCAGCCACAGGGTAACGCTCAAACAAAGCCATAAACTCCTCGTCCGAACACTCACGCTCGATCTCCGCCCCACACTCCTCGTAAAACTCACGCCCCCTATACACCAGCTTCGAAAAAGGCTTCGCCCCCCACAGCCTCATAGCCTTAGCAAACGGATTGAGGAAGATAAACCTCCCATACCCATTATGAATCAGCTGCACATGCCCCCCGTCCATCACCTCGTCCCGAAACACACAATACGCCAGCAACGTAATCTGGTCAGCATTCAGCAGCCCCATCGTCCCCTCATCGAGCCTCCCCCCAATCCCCTCCAATATAGCCGAGCGAAACACCTCGACAAACTCGTCCATCCCCTTCTGGGCAGCCTCCACTATCACACGTTCGGTTAATGTTGTTGTCATTTTTTT
>CALZJL010000138.1 GCA_945787625.1 uncultured Prevotellaceae bacterium | reverse complement strand
TATCTGACGTCTACGCCTAAGGTGGAAATCAACGACTTGGCTGTACGTACGGAGAGTATCAATGGTCAGGCTCCTGTCATCAAGGTGGATATGGATATCAAGGATGCTGGCAAGAAGGCTCAGAAGGTCTACAATTATACTCTCAAGGTTTATCCTGTCAAGCTGTATAGCGACGAGATTGCTGGCGAGGCTATAGCTTCTCTCAGCGGCAAGACTGACAAGGCTGGTCATGAGACTTTGTCTTTGTCTCTGCCTGGGGCCAAGCAATGGAATGCCGAGGAGCCTTATCGTCATATCCTCGTTGCTCAGCTCACCGACAAGAAGGGTAAGACTATCGACTGTGTCAGCACTTTCTTTGGCGTTTGCAAGGTGGAGATTCGTGATACTCCTGCTTCTGAGGATGAGTTTGGCAAGGCTGGCCGTTATCTGTATGTCAACAATATGCCTGTCAAACTCAAAGGTGTGAACCGACATGAGACCAGTCTGGATCGTGGTCATGCTATCAAACGCGAGCAGATGCTGGAGGAGGTGTTCATCATGAAGCGTGGCAATATCAACCATATCCGTATGTCGCACTATAGCAATGACCCGTATATGTACTACCTTTGCGACAAGTATGGTATATATCTCGAGGACGAGTGTAACATCGAGAGTCATGAGTATTACTATGGTGATGCTTCATTGAGCCATGTCAAGGAGTTCCGTGCTGCCCATATCGCTCGTAATATGGAGATGGTTAAGGCTCATGTCAACGCTCCGTCGATCGTGATATGGAGTTTGGGTAATGAGGCTGGTCCTGGTGAAAATTTTGTGGCTGCTTACAAGGCTATCAAGGCTTTTGATCCACGCCCCGTTCAGTACGAGCGCAACAATGACATCGTAGATATGGGCTCCAACCAGTATCCTTCGGTAGGTTGGGTGCGCTATGCGGTGCAGGGTACGGACAAGGGTATCAAGTATCCCTATCATATCTCTGAGTATGCTCACTCTATGGGTAACTCTATGGGTAACCTCCAGGACTACTGGGACGCTATCGAGAGTACAAACTTCTTCTGCGGCGGTGCTATATGGGACTGGGTGGATCAGGCTATTTGGGCTTATACTCCTGATGGTACGCGCTTTATGGGCTATGGCGGTGACCACGGCGAATGGCCGAACGATGGCATGTTCTGCATGAATGGTATTATCTTGCCTGATTTCACTCCGAAGCCACAGTATTTTGAGGTCAAGAAGGTGTATCAGAATGTAGGCGTTAAGGCTGACTTTGACAACAATGCCATTAAGGTCTTCAACAAGAACTACTTCACCAGTTTGCAGGATTATGAGATTTCTTGGACTTTGGTCAAGGACGGCAAGGCTGTCAACAAGGGTCAGTTCATAGCTGACCGCAGCATACAGGGTCCTCGCCAGGAGAAGATTATGCGTCTGCCGTTCAAGGTCAGCGAAATAGCTCCTGATGGTGAGTATTTCCTCAACGTAGAGTTCCGCCTGACTCGCGATATGCCTTGGGCTAAGGCTGGCTATGTGCAGATGGACGAGCAGTTGCCTCTCGGCATTGTGGCTGCCAAGAAGCCTCTCTTTGTCAATGGTCGTGATATCCTCAAGATTAACACCGCTGGCGGCAATACTGTCATCGAGGGTATCAACTTTACTGCTACTTTCAACAATGCTAATGGTAGCCTCGACGCTCTCAAGTATGGCGACAACAATGTGATAGAGCAGGGCAATGGCCTCAAGCTCGATGCGTTCCGTGCTCCTGTGGACAACGACAACTGGGCGTGGAACCAGTGGTTCCAGCAGGGGCTTTATAATCTGCAGCATAAGGCTGCGGCAGCCCCGATTACCATCAACAATCCTGATGGTAGCGTCAGCCTCGTGTATAATGTCGTAAGCCAGGCTCCATGTCAGGGTCGTGTACAATGGCGTCCGGGCAAGGCTGGCCAGCCTGTGGAGAGCTTGCAGAATGGTCGTGAGATGACCGAGAATGATTTCCACTTCACTACGACTGTGCGTTATACTGTCTATCCCGATGGTACGATTGCTCTCAACAGCAGCATCGTGAGCAGCGATGCTGGTCTCAACCTCCCACGTCTGGGCTATGCTCTCAAGATGCCTGCCAAGTATGACCAGTACACTTATTATGGTCGTGGTCCTCTCAACAACTATGCTGACCGCAAGACTGGCTCGTTCGTGGGCCAGTACAAGAGCACGGTCAAGGATCAGTTTGTCAACTTCCCGAAGCCGCAGAGCATGGGCAACCGCGAGGACGTACGCTGGTGTGTGCTGACCGACAAGGCTGGCAATGGCGTGCAGTTCGTGTCGCTCGACAAGACGATGAGTACTTCTGCTCTCCCTTGGAGTGCGCTTGAGATGACTTTGGCTCAGCATCCTTACGAGTTGCCTGCGAGCACGGGGACACATCTGCATCTCGACTGTCAGGTGACGGGTCTGGGTGGTAACAGCTGTGGTCAGGGCGGTCCGCTTGAGCATGACTGCACGAAGGGTGCTTTGCATCAGATGTCGTTGCTGATACGTCCTGTCAGCGCAGGTACGGATTACGTGGAGAACGCTGCTGTGACGACATCTACGCGTTGCCCGATTGCTATCATTGCCGATCGTGCTGGCAAGGTTTCTATCGAAGGACATCATGTGGCTCAGACTCTCGACAAGCCTTCACAGCCTATACTCTACACTATCGAGCAGGCTGCACCTGCCAAGGGCAAGAAGGCAAAGGCTGTCAAGCCTGTAGTGTACAACGGTCAGGAGATTGACATGCGTGCTGGCGGTACTATCACGGCTTGGTACGAGGGCGAGGACAAGGTCAAGACTACTGCTACTTTCCAAAAGATTGAGAGCGTGCCTGTCGAGGTCGTATATGTGAGCTCGGAGGAGGGTCCTGGCGGTGAGGTTGCCAAGAATCTCGTAGATGGCGATGCTAATACTATCTGGCATACCATGTATAGCATCACGGTACCAAAGTATCCTCACTGGGTAGACTTTGACTGCATCGAGACCAAGAACATCAAGGGCTTCACTTATCTGCCGCGTCAGGACGGGCCTAACGGTAATATCAAGGGCTACAAGGTACAGCTCTCACAGGACGGCAAGACTTGGGGCGATGTGGTCGCTGAGGGTGAATTCGCCAACGACCAGAAGCTCAAGAAGGTGCTCTTCAAGACTCCTCAGAAGGCTCGCTACTTGCGTTTCACGGCTACGAGCAGTCAGAATGGCGCTGACTTCGCCAGCGGAGCGGAGTTCACTATAATTGCTGACTGATACATACTTGCATACACTCTCCCCCCGCTCCTTCACGACAAGAGGGCGGAGGGAGGGTGACAATATTTCAAACCACCAAAAACATTCGATTATGAGCAAGTACACAAAGATTCTACTGTTTGTCCTGTCATTGGGCATAGTTGCATTTCTCGTTTATCTTGCAGTCCTGCATCGTAATGAGACTCCCGACATGAACCTCGCTGAGGTGCGTGGACCGGTGCGGTCTCTACGGCTTGCTTCGTATGCTTGCGATGCTCACGGCAACATAATCAATGATTCGCTGACTTGGAACAATCGTTATTTCGAGTTTGACAACAATGGTGTGATGACAAAGGGACAGATCGACAATATCCCCGGAGACAAGCACCCGATGCGTCTGCATCGTAACAACAAGTCGCAGATAGAGTTCGTGCAGGTGTATCTGCCGGCATGGGATTCGTGGTACGACACCCAGTTCTCGTATGACGAAAACCATCGTGTGGTGGCGGCTGAGGTTCATTCGCCTGATGGTGTCAGCAACGTTACGTTTACGTATGACCATATCGGCAATGTGGTGACTGAGAAGGAGGTCAACATCAAGGGTGAGCCGTATATCAGCGTCACGCGCTTCCGTATACTCCTGACTGACGATTATGACAACTGGATCAAGGCTCTTGTCACTATCGACTACAATATCTCGGGCGAACGTACGCGCGAGTATCGTCTTGACGTGCGTGAAATAACATATTATTAAGATGGAAAATATTACACATCTCAGTAAAATTGTTGTGGAGGAGAGACACCTTGCTTGTCATGTGGGTAGCGGTGATTTGCCTGTACTTGCTACTCCGATGATGATAGCCCTGATGGAGAATGCTGCCATGGTATGTGCGCAGCCTTTGCTCTGTGAGGGTCAGAGTACTGTTGGGGCGCAAATCTCTACCACACACATCAAGCCTACATCTCTTGGCAAGACTGTCTCGGCAGAGGCTACTCTGACCAAGCAGGAGGGGCGAAGGCTCTACTTCTCAATCGTGGCTCGCGATGATGAGGGCGTCATAGGCGAGGCCGAACATCTGCG
>CALZJL010000137.1 GCA_945787625.1 uncultured Prevotellaceae bacterium | reverse complement strand
TGAGGTTTTTAGGTCAAGGTATAAAACCTTATAACCTTAAAACCTTACAAGCGAAGCGACCTTAAAACCTTGCGAACGCCCTTTTCCGCGTCAAATGTATAAAATAAAATTCAAATTACAAGAAATGTTTGTGTAAATTTTTGTTATATTTTTTAGAATACTTTATAGTATTCTTTATATATAATGTGGATTTTTTTTGCGAAGTTTTTTGTGCAGATATAAAATATTGGTATATCTTTGCGTCGCAAATTGAAATATCTCAATATTATGGAGAAGAATCTGGTTATCGTGGAGAGCCCGTCCAAGGCTAAGACTATCGAGAAATTCTTGGGCGAGGATTATTATGTGATGTCGTCTAAGGGGCATATTCGCGACTTGAAAAAGAGGAATTTCAGTATAGATACTGAGACTTTTACGCCTGAATATGAGATTCCTGCTGATAAGCAGAAGTTGGTGCAGCAACTTAAGAAGATGGCTCATGAGGCTACGTGTGTGTGGCTGGCTTCCGATGAGGACCGCGAGGGAGAGGCTATATCGTGGCACTTGGAGCAGGTCTTGGGGCTCGACCCGTCTCAGACTAAGCGTATAGTCTTTCACGAGATTACCAAGAATGCGATTCTTGAGGCTATCAAGCATCCGCGTAATATTGATGTAAATCTGGTCAATGCGCAGCAGGCCCGGCGTGTGTTGGATCGTATAGTGGGCTTCAAGTTGAGCCCTGTGCTCTGGCGTAAGGTGAAGCCTGCGCTGAGTGCCGGGCGTGTGCAGAGCGTGGCTGTGCGTCTGATTGTGGAGAGGGAGCGTGAGGTGCTGGCGTTTACGGGCGAGGATTCGTATCGTGTGACGGCGGTCTTCAAGACGAGGTCGGGCGAGGAGTTGCGTGCTGAGTTGAACAAGCGTTTTGCTACGATGCAGGATGCGATGGCTTTCCTTGAGGGCCAGAAGGACGGGGTGTTCCGTGTAGATGAGGTCACGTGTAAGCCTGCAAGGCGTTCGCCGGCTCCTCCGTTTACGACGAGTACTTTGCAGCAGGAGGCTGCGCATAAGCTTGGCTTGAGTGTGGCGCAGACTATGGTGGTGGCGCAGCGTCTGTATGAGAATGGTCTCATCACGTATATGCGTACCGATAGTGTGAACTTGTCGAGCTTGTGTCTCGGGGCGTGCAAGGACTATATCGCTGAGCAAATGGGCGAGGAGTATGTGCGTACGCGCCAGTATCATACGAGTTCGAAGGGGGCTCAGGAGGCTCACGAGGCTATTCGCCCTACGTATATGACTACTACGCAGATTTCGGGCACTTCACAGGAACGCCGTCTGTATGAGCTGATATGGAAGCGTACCGTGGCTTGCCAGATGGCGGACGCTGAGATCGAGCGTACGGTGGTGACGATAGTGAATGATAATGATTTCGGGAGCGAGGGGTATCAGTTTGTGGCTACGGGTGAGGTGGTCAAGTTTGATGGCTTCCTCAAGGTGTATCAGTCTGCCAACGATTCTGACGGCGAGGGTGAGAACGAGAACAAGCGTATGCCTGCGGTGCAGATGGGGGACGGGCTTGCGAATATGGAGATTGTGGCTACGCAGCGTTTCGCTCAGCGTCCTACGCGCTACAACGAGGCTTCGCTTGTGAAGAAGCTTGAGGAGCTCGGCATAGGGCGTCCGTCTACTTATGCTACTACGATTACTACTATCCAGGATCGTGAGTATGTGCTCAAGGGAGATAAGCCTGGCGAGCAGAGGAGCTATGCTGTGATGACGCTCAAGGGCGGCAAGATCTCTAAGGGGGAGAAGTCGATTACTGTGGGTGCGGAGCGTGGCAAACTGCTGCCTACGGATACGGGCATCGTGGTGAATGATTTTCTGATGGACAGCTTCCCTGAGATTATGGACTACAACTTTACGGCTCAGGTGGAGAAGGAGTTTGACGACATTGCTGAGGGCAAGTGTGAGTGGACGGGTGTGATTCGCTCGTTCTACAAGGAGTTTGAGCCTAAGGTGGAGCAGAGTATGAACAGCCGCAGCGAGCATCGTGTGGGTGAGCGTATCTTGGGCAACGATCCTAAGACGGGGCAGGTGGTGTCGGTCAAGATTGGGCGTTTCGGTCCTGTCGCTCAGATAGGTAGTACTGATGGCGAGACGAAGCCTGTGTTTGCGCAGCTCAAGGAGGGGCAGAGTATCGAGACGGTGAGTCTTGAGGAGGTGCTGGAGTTGTTTAAACTGCCTCGTGAGCTTGGCGAGTTTGACGGTACTACGGTGAGGGTCGGGGCTGGCAAGTATGGACCGTATGTCAATTATGGCAAGGTCTATATCAGCATTCCTAAGGATGTCGACCCGGTGACGCTTTCGCTTGAGGGTGCTGTGCAGTTGATTCTACAGCATCGCCTGGATGATGCTAAGAGACATCTGAAGACTTTCGAGCAGGACGCTGAGCTTGAGGTGATGAATGGGCGTTATGGCCCGTATCTGTCGTACAAGAAGCAGAACTACAAGCTGCCGCGCAACTTGCACGATAAGGCTGAGTCGCTGACCTACGAGGAGTGTATGGAGATTATCAATGCTGCCCCTGAACCATCTCAAAGACGTAGAAGAAAGTGAAGAGCATAGTGTTGTTGGGCTATATGGGTGCTGGCAAGACGACTATCGGTCATGCGCTGGCAAAGGTGCTTGGTGTGACGTTCTACGACTTGGACTGGTATATCGAGATGCGTTTCCACAAGACGGTGGCGCAGATCTTTGCTGAGCGCGGCGAGGAGGGTTTTCGCGAGATTGAGCGTAATATGTTGCATGAGGTGGCTGAGTTTGAGAATGTGGTCATCTCGTGTGGTGGGGGGACGCCTTGCTTTTTTGACAATATGGACTATATGAATAGTCTGTGTACGACGGTTTATCTCAAGGCTTCGCCTGAGGTGCTGGCTTCGCATCTGAGAATGGGCAGGACGGTGCGTCCGCTCATCGTGGGCAAGACGGACGAGGAGCTTGTGGAGTATATCAGGGATATGCTCAAGGAGCGTGAGCCTTTCTACAACAAGGCGCAGCATGTCTTTGTCGTCGACCTGCTTGAGACTCGTGAGAGGGTGGGCGAGAGTGTGCGCCTGCTGATGGATTCGGTATTAACCTTAAAATAACACTATAACTACGTAAGAACTAATGAAGAAGTGGCGTATTGAGGATTCGGAAGAACTCTACAACGTTAAGGGTTGGGGAGTGAGTTTCTTTGGTATCAACGAGAAGGGGCATGCTTTTGTCGAGCCTAAGAAGAATGGTGTGCGTGTCGACCTCAAGGAGGTCGTAGACTATTTGGAAGCGCGTCATGTGTCTGCTCCTCTGTTGTTGCGTTTCCCCGATATTCTGGACAGCCGTATCCAGAAGACTGATGCTTGCTTTCGCAAGGCTGGCAAGGAGTATGACTACAAGGGTGAGCATTTTATCATCTATCCCATCAAGGTCAACCAGATGCGCCCTGTGGTCGAGGAGATTATTTCGCATGGTAAGCGTTATAATATCGGTCTGGAGGCTGGCTCTAAGCCTGAGCTTCATGCTGTGCTGGCTACTAATATGGATAGCGACTCGCTAATCATCTGCAACGGACACAAGGATCAGAACTTTATCGAGATGGCTCTGCTGGCTCAAAAGATGGGCAAGCGTATTTATCTCGTGATCGAGAAGCTGCCGGAGCTTAGGATTATTGCTGACACGGCTGCCAAGCTGGGGGTACGTCCGAATCTGGGCATTCGTATAAAACTGGCTTCGAGCGGTAGTGGGAGGTGGAGCGAGAGTGGGGGTGATGCTTCTAAGTTTGGCTTGAACAGCACGGAGTTGCTGCGCGCTCTGGAGACTCTCGAAGAGATGGGGTTGACGGATTGCTTGCGATTTATACATTTCCATATCGGCAGCCAGATTACTAAGATTCGCCGTATATCTACGGCTTTGAAGGAGGCTGCGATGTTTTATGTGCAGCTTCATCAGATGGGGTGCAATATCGAGTTCGTGGATTGTGGCGGTGGTCTTGGTGTGGACTATGACGGTACGCGGTCGAGCAATTCTGAGAGTTCGGTCAACTATAGCATTCAGGAGTATGTCAACGACTGTGTGTATACTTTTGTCGAGGCTGCTAATCAGGCTGGAATTCCTCACCCTAATATCATCACGGAGGGTGGACGCTCGCTTACTGCTCATCATTCGGTGCTTGTGCTCGATGTCTTGGAGAGTGTCACTCCGCCTCAGATGCCTGAGGACTTCCAGCCTGGCGAGGACGATCATAAGTTGGTGCATGACTTGACTGAGATATGGGACAAGTTGTCGAGCCGCTCGATGTTGGAGGACTGGCACGATGCTGAGGAGATACGCGAGGAGGCTCTCGATATGTT
>CALZJL010000136.1 GCA_945787625.1 uncultured Prevotellaceae bacterium | reverse complement strand
TATTGTAGTAGCGGTCGGGAGAAAGTGTGGCGACGAGGTTGCTCATGTCGAAGATGCGCTGGCGTGTGCCGTCATAGCCTACGGCCATGATATATGCCGCAGCCTCGCTCTCGACGTCGGACGAAGGATAGAGCACCATCGTGAAACTGTGCTCATTATCGCTGCCGAGACCATACATGGTGATGCGGATAAGCTCGTCGCTGGCATTGTATGTCTCGTAGGCCACGGCGTTCTTCACCTGAGAGTGCATCACCTTGACCTTGCCGTTCTCATACGTACACCCTGTGCCTCTGTTGGCAGGCACTGACAGAGAGAGACAGTCACGATAGATGTGGTAGTTGTGACCGTTGATATAGTTGATCTCTTCTGTCGGAGTGGGATAGCCCTTGCCCTCGATGTAAGACTTGAGGTCGTTAATCATCTTCTGGCTAATCTTGTTCCAGCCCTTGGAATAATCGTCGATATAGGCGTTGATTGGGCGCAGCATACCGGATTTCTCAAAGAAAGGCAGGAGGTTGAGCTTGGCACTGTCGCACGCCAGTTTCATCCAGTTGACCTGCTGCTTGCCGTTGGTGTTGTAGGTTGTCGTATAGTTGGGGGTAGTGCGTATGCTCTCTATCACCATAGGAATGATGTCCGGACACTTGCGTGAGAGCGTACCCCAGAGATTGAGCTGCCAGAATGGCGACAGCTTGACGAAATGGTCGTAGTGTCGCCACTGTGCGGTGACAGTACCCAGCTCATTGCCATTATAGTCGACGTCCTTGACCCTGACCTCCTGGAAGGCCTCGCCATGATAGTCGGGACCGTCCTGCAGCTGCCATGCGACACCTTTGCGCAAGCCCTCCTCGAAATAGCACTGCATACGTCCGCCACGCATACCGGCATATTCGCCTACGCCGCTGGTCTCGTCCTCAAGGCGCAGGTATTCGTTGCTCCTGCCGCTGTAGAGAATCTGTGCCCACGAAGCGTAGATATTGTTGGTAGTCTCGCCACAGCCGCTCCATTTGAATCCCTTGGCAATCTGGTTATTATGTCCCCATTCGTGACCTACGCCCCAAAACTCGAACTCTTTGGCGTCGGCCTTCATGATATTCTTCAGACTGCTTACATTGCAGTATGCTCCCACATGACCGGCAGCCATGAATCCGTATGTAGTAGCAAAAAAGAGCATACGGTTCTTACACTGGCGTCCGTACTTTTCCAGACCCATCATCTCGCGCTCGGCGTCCTGCACCTGCTGGTAGAGGGTCATGAGCGTATTGACATCCTCAGGGCAGTATTGCTTCCATGCGCTCACGGGGTAAGCCAGTTGGGCGTGTCTGCTGCGCACAACGATGATGCTGTTGTCGTCAGGCAGCTTGGCAAGCATAGCCTTCCAGTCATCGTTGGTCATCGTAGCCTGATCCCAGTATCCGCGTACCGGAGCGTTGATGAAGTGTACACGTACGTTGGGCGCAGACTCGTAGTTGAGCGTATAGTAGTCGACGAAGACGTTGCCCTCGCTCTCGGCTGTAATAAGGTTCAGACCGTTGCGCAGAGAGTATGAGGTGTTGGTCTCGTTCTCCACCCAGTTCTTGATATTCAGCCCTACTCTATCCTCACCGATACCGCTCACCACGACGTAGCAGCTCTCGCCCTGCTTGAGATAGATACCCGTAGGATTCTCCCATTGGTTGTAGGGATTGCTCGTGCCGAGTTCCAGCTGAAGGTCATTGACCGAACGATATGCTTCGTATTCGCCTACACGGAATTTCTTGTAGTCGGCATCGGAGAGCAGATTGTCTACCAGTGCCTTGACATCAGCGTCTTCGATACCCTCGCTCGAAGTCACACCGTCGCGCAACTCGGTAAAGAGGTCGTCTGAGAAATACTCCTGAAAAGCCTCCTGCTTGGTGTTGTCATAAAGCCACGCCTCAATCTCGGCAGCCGAAGCAAAATTGTTCTTGCCGCTCTTTATCTTGAAGCGGAAGCGCGATGCCTCAACACCCGCTGGTATCTCAAAGTCTGTAGGCGAGCTCTTACCCTCCAGACTGTAGCTGCCTACGGTTACCCAGCCTTTAGTGCCTGTGGCTGCCTCGTTGTACTCGAGGTCGACGTCTTCCCAGTTGCCATTGGAATTGCCGTCTGTACGTGGTATGTAGCGCAGCATATCTACGCGCCCCTTGGTCTTGAGCGTAAGGGACAAGGTCACGGGAAACGAGGTCCCACTGTAAGGAGTGTGCCAATGAGAGCCGTAATTGCCGTCTATGACACGCGAAGCCTCCTCGCCTGTCTGACTGCTTGTAGCCGCGGCAGACTTGAACTCGACGGGATTCATCGTCTGTGCGCTGACGCCAAGAGAGAGGCAAAGCAGGCAAATAAGATGGAAAATGTGTTTCATATTTTTTGGTTGTTTGGTTGTTTGGTTGTTTGTTTGTTGGTTGGTTGTTTGTTTGGTTTGTTGTTGGTTTGTTAGCTGGTCTCGGATAGTCGTTAGAACCAACTAAACAACTAAATAACCAAATAACAACTCCACCACTCCACAAAGGTAGCATTTTTTTCTGATAATACCATAAATGGTATTGTTTTTTAGGGTGTCTATTCGTGAAACTACCATTAAACAGCATTAAACAACCATTAAAGGAGTATTAAAACCTAAAAAATTGTGGGACTCTCAAGACCAAATTTGGAAAAAATGTCCATCACTTGATAAATTCCGCCAAAAGATGTGATGTTCTCACATTTTATTGCTATCTTTGTCATGTCGGAAGTTTTATTTGTTTTTGTTTTCCAGCACCAATATAGGTGAAATTTCTGACATGACCAAGTGTTTTAAGAACTTTGTTTCTCAAACACTGGGAAGACGGTATACAGGTGCTGTATAAAGACGAGACAGTTTGGGCTACGCAGAAGGCGACGGCTACGTTATTTGATATAGATAGAAGCGTGATAACCAAGCATCTAAAGAATATCTTCGACTCTGGAGAACTGATTGCAGACCGAGTATGTGCAAAATTTGCACATACTGTCGAAGACGGTAAGACATACGTTTGTAATCTACCCACTTTGGTTTGTAAATGCCGCATTTTGCACGTCCAAACACCCAACTAGTGTTAAAAACACCCATCAAATCATCACTTTTGCATAAAATTGGCTGCGGCTCGGAAAAACAAATAAACAAGTTTATTGATTTCTCTCTCGCCTTGCACAATTTCTCTCCCCAAACACTTGCACAACTCAAATAAAAGTCGTACCTTTGCACTACCAGAACCCGCCAAGCCTCTCAACGATGCTCAACCGACGACAAACCGAGAGCAATGTCAAACTTGTTTGAACATTGCCGAGGTGCGAAGGAGGAAGAGACTTCTTGAAGCTCAAATGAGCGGGTCGTTTTTTTATATGCACATGACAGAAAGAATACCATTTGGCAAACATTATACAGAAGAACAGAGTCTTATCACTCTTCTCCAATCAAGGGGATTGTCAATAACCGATGTGAACAAGACTAATCACTACCTTACTCATATCGGCTATTATCGTTTGTCCGCATATATGTACCCTTTGCTTCGAGTGCCCAAAGAACAACACTTATACAAGCCTGGAGCAACATTCAGTAAGGTAATGATGCTTTATCGTTTCGACAAGAAGCTCCGTTTGCTGTTGTTCAACGAGATTGAGAAGATAGAGGTGGCTGTGCGCAGTGCTATTGTCAAACATGGTTGTGAGGTAACTGGTGACCCTTTCTGGATGACTAATCCAAACAACTTCTCCAACCCCGTCAAGTTCAACAAGACTATTAGTCTGATTGAGGACGAGCTGAATCACTCAAAGGAAGAATTCATCACACATTTCAAGGAAGCCTACTCTGACCCCTTTCCTCCTGCCTGGATGTTGTCAGAGATACTTCCGTTGGGAGTAATGACAAATATATACTCCAACATCAAGAATAAGAAGATTAAGAAAAGGGTGTCCCAGTCCTTTCATCTGCAAATAGCCCCATTCGAGTCGTGGATGACCATTGTCACACTAACACGAAATCTTTGTTGTCACCATGCCCGCGTTTGGAACAAACAGAACACGCTGCGCCCCATGATACCAAATATCATAGTGAGACCATGGATAAACCTGCCAACAGATTCTCTCAGGATTTATTTTGATATGTGCATCATCAAATACTTCCTCAATATCATATCTCCGGGAAATGACATGCTGGACAAGATGCAGTCTCTCTTCGCAGAATATCCCGAAGTTGACCTCGGCGCACTGGGCTTCCCATCAGGCAACTGGCAGAACGAACCATTGTGGAGCATACGATGACGAAGACAGGGGCTGTCGAAAAAAGGAAAGATGGGGTGGTTTGTACCCACCTCATCAGCGCATATCGAAAACAATTATACA
>CALZJL010000135.1 GCA_945787625.1 uncultured Prevotellaceae bacterium | reverse complement strand
TACTTGCTCTTCTACGCTCAGATCGGCAGCCGTATTTCTAAAAAGTAACCTAATTCTAACCTTTAAATTCCTATAATATTATGAGACTTACAATCGACGATGTCAGAAGCCGCTTTATCAAGCATTTCGATGGTACAACTGGTAGTGTTTATGCTTCTCCGGGGCGTATCAACCTCATCGGTGAGCACACGGACTATAACAACGGTTTCGTATTCCCAGGTGCTGTACAGCAGGGTATGATTGCTGAAATCAAACCTAACGGCACTCGTAGCGTCAACGCTTATTCTATCGACCTCAAGGATAAGGTGACTTTCTCTCTCGATGACCCTGATGGCCCTAAGGCTACATGGGCTCGATACATCTTCGGCGTATGTCGCGAGATGATGGCTCTCGGCGTTCCTGTGGAGGGCTTCAATACGGCTTTCGCCGGCGATGTGCCTCTCGGTGCCGGTATGAGTTCGAGTGCTGCTCTTGAGAGTTGCTTTGCTTTTGCTCTCAATGACCTCTGGGGCGAGAACAAGATTGAGAAGATGGAACTGGCTCGCGTAGGTCAGCGTACGGAGCACAAGTATATCGGCTGCAACTGCGGTATCATGGATCAGTTCGCTTCTGTATTTGGCAAGGCTGGTAGCTTGATGCGTCTGGACTGCCGCAGCGGCGAGTTTGCTTATTTCCCATGGAATCCGAAGGGCTACAAGCTCGTGCTGGTCAACTCTTGCGTGAAGCACGAACTGGCTGGCTCTCCATACAACGAACGCCGTCTCTCTTGCGAGCGCGTGGCTGCTGTAATCCACTCTCATCACCCTGAGGTGGAGACTCTGCGCGATGCTAACATGGCTTTGCTCGACGAGGTCAAGGCTGAGGTCAGCGAGGAGGACTACAAGCGCGCACGCTATGTCATCGGCGAGGTAGACCGCGTGTTGGCTGTCTGCGACGCTCTCGAACGTGGCGACTACGAGACTGTCGGACAGAAGATGTATGAGACTCACTTCGGCCTCTCTAAGGAGTATGAGGTGAGCTGCGAGGAGCTCGACTTCCTCAACGATATTGCCAAGGACGAGGGCGTGACGGGCTCACGTATCATGGGTGGCGGCTTCGGCGGCTGTACCATCAACCTCGTTGCTGACGAGTTGTATGACAATTTCGTCAAGGTGGTCAAGGAGAAATATGCTGCAAAATATGGTAAGGAACCTATCGTCATAGACGTGGTGATCGGCGATGGCAGCCGCAAGCTTTGCTAAGTTTCTGTTTCTGATTTGATATCTGATTTTCCCCCTCATTCGTGATTACGTTGAGGGGGTTTTTGCTGCTTGTCGGTGCGTATTTTCTGACATAAGGTAAAAAAGTGTTTGTCAGACACCTCTTATAATAAATTTTTTAGCTATATTTGTGGGCGATTATGAACTATACTGCAAGCGACAATCTGCACTACTACTCGGACGAGAAGAAATTTCTTGTCGCAACGGACTGTGTCATTTTCGGTTTTGAGGTCGACAAGCTCAAGGTCCTGTTTCAGAGGCGTACCATCGAGCCGAACTTGGGCTGCCCTACTCCGCTCGGCGGTTTTGTCAAGGACGATGAGTCGGTAGACGATGCAGCTTATCGTATCCTCAACGAGCGTACTGGCATCAAGAATATTTACCTCAGCCAGGTGGAGACTTTCGGAGCGATAGACCGCGACCCGGGGGCACGTGTCATCAGCGTGGTGTACTGCGCTCTTATCGACAAGCTCAAGCATAGCGTGAGCCTGATGAACCGGTACCAATGCCAATGGTATGACATAGACCGGCTTCCGGAGCTTTATTTTGACCATAGCGAGATGGTAGAGAAGGCGTTGGCTTATCTGCGCGATGCTATCAGCCACTCTCCTATCGCGCTCAACTTGCTGCCACGATACTTTACCCTCACCAATCTTCAGAAGCTCTATGAGTCTATTCTGGGCAGGGAGCTCGACAAGCGTAACTTCCGCAAGCGCATCGGCGAGATGCCGTACTTCGTCAAGACGGACAGGATCGACAAGTCGAGCAGCAAACGGGGTGCGTGTCTATATACTTTCGACAAGAAGATGTACAGGAATATCGGTAATTTCCACATCTGACGACTTCTCTCCTACCCCACCCGACAACGCAAATTGGATAAATCACTAAACATCAAAATATGACATCTATTGAGACAATGAACAAAGTTGCCGACAACATACGTATCCTGTCGGTAGCGATGGTCGAAAAAGCCAAGAGCGGCCACCCTGGAGGAGCGATGGGCGGCGCAGATTTTATCAATGTACTCTACGGCGAATACCTGAAGTACGACCCTGAGAACCCTCTCTGGGTGGGACGCGACCGTTTCTTCCTCGATCCTGGTCACATGTCGCCTATGCTTTATGCTCAGCTTACTCTCACGGGGCATTACTCTCTCGATGAGCTCAAGCAGTTGCGCCAATGGCAGTCTCCCACTCCGGGACACCCTGAGCTCAACTATGCTCGCGGCATCGAGAATTCATCGGGTCCGCTCGGTCAGGGGCATACTTATGCCGTCGGAGCGGCTATAGCGGCTAAGGCTCTCTATGCTCGCACGGGCAACCCGACCTTCCGTCAGGAGACCATCTATGCTTATATCTCGGACGGTGGCATACAGGAGGAAATCTCACAGGGTTCTGCCCGTATGGCAGGCACGCTCGGTCTGGACAACCTTGTCATGTTTTATGATGCCAACGATATCCAGCTCTCCACCGAGACTGCTCTGGTAGATACTGAGGATACGGCCATGAAGTATCGTGCATTTGGCTGGGAGGTAATCGAAATCGACGGCAACGATGTGGCTGAGATTCGTAAGGCTCTCAGCAAGGCGCAGACCGTCACGGGCAAGCCTACGCTCATCATCGGACATTGTGTCATGGGCAAGGGTGCTCTCAAGGCTGACGGTACCAGCTACGAGCGTAGCTGTTCTACTCACGGAGCTCCGCTCGGAGGCGATGCTTACCGCAATACGGTAAAGAATCTTGGTGGTGATCCTGATGATGCTTTCGTTATCTGGCAGGAATCTGAGCAGCTCTATGCACGACGTCGTCAGGAGCTGTTGCAGATAGTTGCTGCACGTCATGCTGAGGAGTCTGAGTGGGCTTCACAACACCCTGACAAGGCTCAGTTGCAGGACGACTGGTTTGCCGGACGCTTGCCCCAGATACCTTGGGACAGCATCGTACAGAAGCAGGGCGACCCGACGCGTAACGCTTCGAGTGCTTGTCTCTCACTCCTTGCCAAGACTGTCCCCAATATGATAGTCAGCAGCGCCGACCTCTGCAATTCTGACAAGACGGACGGTTTCATCAAGGGTGGGGCTACCGTCATCACTCGCGACAACTTTGCCGGTGGTTTCCTCCAGGCTGGTGTGGCTGAGCTTACTATGGCGTGCGTCTGCATCGGCATCACGCTACATGGTGGTATGCTCGCCGCTTGTGGTACTTTCTTCGTTTTCTCTGACTATATGAAGCCCGCTATTCGTATGGCGGCTCTCATGCAGCTTCCGGTCAAGTTTATCTGGAGTCATGATGCTTTCCGTGTGGGCGAAGATGGTCCTACTCATGAGCCTGTAGAGCAGGAAGCGCAGATTCGTCTCATGGAGAAGATGAAAAACCATGCTGGCAAGAACTCTATGCTCGTACTCCGTCCTGCTGATTGTAATGCTACTACAGTATGTTGGGCTATGGCTATGGAAAATATGGATACCCCAACGGCTCTTATTCTCTCTCGACAGAATATCGAACCGCTCCCAGCTGGCACTCCCTACGAGTTAGCTCGCAAGGGGGCTTACATCAGCGCAGAGAGCGATCCTAATCCTGATGTGATTCTCGTAGGCAACGGTTCTGAGGTAAGTACCCTCATAGCTGGTGCTCGTCTGCTGCGCAAAGATGGCTACAAGGTGCGCGTGGTAAGCGCGCCAAGCGAGGGGGTATTCCGCCAGCAGCCTGTCGAATACCAGCGCGAACTCTTCCCGATTGGTAGCAAGGTCTTCGGCTTGTCTGCCGGACTGCCTGTCAATCTGCAGGGCTTCCTCATAGGTGCTCACCCCGACAGCTTCATCTACGGTCTGGACTCATTCGGCTTCTCTGCTCCATATAAGGTCCTCGACGAAAAGCTCGGTTATACAGCAGAAAACGTCTACAAGCAGGTAAAGACGATATTGTAGGATAGTTAGTTGGTTGTTTTGTTGTTTGGTTGGTTCTAACGACTTTCAACAAGTGATAGGACACCCAACCAAACGACTAAACAACAAAACACCCAATCAACAAAACACCCAACCAAACGACAAAATAACTAAAAAACCAAACAACAAAAATGATAGGCATAGCATCAGACCACGCGGCCTTTCCGCTCAAGCAGTTTGTCAAGCA
>CALZJL010000134.1 GCA_945787625.1 uncultured Prevotellaceae bacterium | reverse complement strand
CATTTCCTTGCCCTTATACAACTCAAACTCTTCAAATGAATTTATTTCCAACATAGTACCTAAAGTTATGATTTGTGTAGTCGTTAAAAATGCGAATTTTCACCAAGCCTAAACGAGCAAGTTCTCTTGAAACGTGCTACAATTTCAGTCCGAGCTCCATTACAATTTCGCTTATGCGTTTCTCCGTGCCAAGACGGGCAGGTACCAAGGGCAGGCGAAGTTCATTTTGAATTAGCCCCATCTCGCTGAGCAAGACCTTGACACCCGCTGGATTTCCATCGACAAACAGGAGTTTGAACAGCTCAGTAAACCTATGATGGATATTGAGGGCCTGATCATATTCTCCGCGTAATGCAAGGCGTACCATACGGCTGAACTCCTGCGGGAGTGCGTTGCCTATAACAGAAATCACTCCTACCGCACCGAGGGTAAGCAAGGGGAATGTGATGCCGTCATCGCCGCTGATTACATCAAAATCCTTGGGCTTGTTCTTGATTATGTCGTCCATTTGCGTGATGTTGCCGCTTGCCTCCTTGATAGCGACAACGTTGTCGAAATCGCGTGCAAGACGAAGTGTGGTCTCAGCTGTCATGTTCACCCCCGTACGACCTGGTACATTATACAGAACCACGGGTACGGGGCTGGCTTCTGCTATGGCCTTGAAGTGCTGATAGAGACCTTCCTGACTCGGTTTATTGTAATATGGGCATACGCTTAGTATACCGTCCACTCCGCTGAAATCACCATGTTTCAACTCGTTGACAACGCTCGCGGTACTATTGCCTCCGCAGCCGAGCAATATGGGCACGCGCCCTGCCACACGGTCTATGACATCATGCTTGATGCGTTGCCTCTCTTCCTGCGTGAGCGTCGGTGTCTCGGCCGTAGTACCCATCACGCAAAGGAAGTCGACTCCACGGGTTATCTGGTATTCCACCAACCTATAGAGGGCATCCCAGTCAACACTTCCGTCATGATTAAATGGAGTGATGAGTGCAACCCCCAATCCTCTGAATTTATTTTGTGCCATACAAATGATATGTTTCCATATAAAACCTTTGCAAAGTTACGAATAAGCGAGAGAAAAAGCAAATAAAAAATCTTTTTTAACTTGCTTTTTCATTCTCTAAATCGTACCTTTGCATAAAAATTATTTTGCATGATTATCATCTACCGTTGATGATTACGCATTATATCACAATAGACATCTCAGAAAACCACAAATAAAGTATTTATTTAAGTTACATGACGAAAACATCTGTTTTTAAGACTACAGGCACTTGTAGCAAAGAAATCAGGATTACTACGGACAACGGAGTAATCCTGAATGTCGAGTTCGTAGGCGGCTGTCCCGGCAACCTGTCGGGAATATCCCAATTGGTACGAGGCATGCGCCCCGAAGAGGTCATCAGCCGACTCGAAGGAGTGCGTTGCGGACTGAAATCCACGTCGTGCCCAGACCAGTTGGCAAAGGCTCTAAAAGAGATGTTATGAGAATCTACGAGAAAGGCAATACGTGGACCCACCTCGTAGGTGCAGTCTTTGCCCTGTCGTCTATATGGATGGTATGGCCTGCCGTCCATCGTGGATGGGAGATGGCATTCGGTGTGCTATTCTTCATCGTAGGCATGTTTTTCATGTACCTATCGAGTACCCTATACCATTGGGTCAAGCCTGGCAAGGTCAAAGATATCCTACGACGTTGTGACCACATCAGCATCTACGTGATGATAGCCTGTTCGTATACACCCCTATGCGTAGGCGTCATAGGAGGCTGGGCAGGCTGGCTGATGTTTGCGCTGCAATGGGCTGCCGTCATAGGAGGTACGATCTATAAGATTGTAGCATTTGGCAAGTACCCCCGACTCTCGCTCGCCATCTATCTCATCATGGGCTGGAGTGCCGTATTGATAGCCCCGCAAATCATCACCAGACTTACCACCCCCATGATAATCCTGCTGCTCACAGAGGGACTGATGTACAGCGCTGGCACATACTTCTTCTCCAACGACCACAAGAGGGGATTCCACGCGATATGGCACATCTTCGTGCTGCTCGGCTCCATAGCCCATTGGAGCGTAGTATTAATGCTTATCATCTGACAGTATGTTGCGCAATCTGTTATTGGATTTCATCCTACCTTTTCTGCTATTTGCTTCGGCATCTACGCTCAGCTCTAACGCCGAGGATTTCCGCTATAAGAGATACGATGTGGAAATCAGCGTAGGGCGTGGTAGTTCCATGCGTGTAGACGAGAAAATGCTCGTCGAGTTCAGCCAGCCCCGCCACGGCATTGTCCGCGATCTGCCCAACCAATGCTACATCAAGCGCATGCTGCCCGACGGCAATGGCGGCGAGGTGGAACGACTGATGTGTTACGACACGGAGTACGAAGACATCTATGCGAGCGAGACAGTCAACATCTCGACAAAAGACCATGTCACCTCGCTCCGTATAGGCGACAAGGACAACCTCATCCTTGGGCAAAAACGATACCACATCTCATACGTACACCATTTGGGCGACGACCGCACTCCCTGTGGAGATATACTCTACTACTCACTCTTGGGAGCATACCACGAAGCCGCGACCGACACCTTTACGTTCCGCATACGCTTTGACCAGCCCATACCACAATCGGGGCTCGATTCCCTACGGCTATTCTACGGGTACGAAGGTGACGAGCAAGTACGCAACGAAGCATTGTCCGTCATCTCCGACTCGATGATCTGCGGAGAGGTCACAGGGCTTGCACCCCACGAAGCCGTAACCATCTATATGCCCCTGCCCGAAGGCTACTTTGGCATCACAGGCGAGGACAACGGCCAGGGGCTATCGTGGTGGTTCGGACTGCTCGTAGCAACGATACTCCTATGCGTGGCACTTATCATACGCGAGATGCGCCCACACAACGAATTCGTCAAAGTCGTAGAGTGCTGGCCGCCTAAAGGGAGTTCGAGCGCAGATTTAGGCTACATCTACGATACATCTGTAGATGACCAAGATATAATCTCGCTAATCCCCCATTTCGCCCACCAAGGACTACTCGATATTGACACGACCCAAGGTCACCCAGTCCTACACAAGAAGCGCGACATACCAGACGACGCCCCAAAGTACCAAAGATTGCTGTTCGAAGCCCTGTTTGCAAAAGGAGACACTTTCGATACAGCCAATCCTACCCAGCACTTTGCCCGGAGATGGCTCAAAATTGAAGCGGAAATCAAGAAAGCAAACCGCGGCATGAGCGATGAGTATTCACCCTGGATAATGACCTGGTTAGCAGCAGGACTGACCTGCCTCTTCACATTTGGCGCAGCAGACATTACCGGATGCGACATGATTATAATCTATGGACTTGGCATAACATTCCTATTCCTACCCATAGGCATCAGTTCCCTGTTCCTTTGGGATAAGGTATTTATGTCACGACTGAGAGCAGTATGCCTGATACTGATATACGGACTATGCGCGTTTGCGCAATACCTGTTGTGGCAAAGCATGAACAACGACATCGAAGTACATCTGACGCCAATCATGCGCAACTCCATGCTAATAGCCTACCCCTTCGCCCTGATAGCAAGTATCATGCTGTTCCGTCTGCGTAGCATAAGCAAGGAACGAATGAAGACAATAGGTCAGATAGTCGGATTCAAGGAATTCATAGAGAAGTCGGAGAAGCCCATGTTAGACACACTCTCAGCCGAACACGAGAGCTACTTCTTTGACATCTTGCCATACGCCATCGCATTCGGACTTTCAGACAGGTGGATTGCAAAGTTTGCCCCGATGCTGAGTTCCATGCCAGACTGGTACAGAGGGCAAGACAACTCGCCCAGAACCTTTGCACACATGATGCACCCACACACCCTTCTATCTTCAAAGATGCGCGAGAGCATAACAGATGTAAAAGTGGCCGATATGGCAGCACAAAGCAAAGCCTCAGCATCAAGTGGAAGTTTCAGAGGCTTCTCAGGAGGAGGTTTTGGCGGAGGAGGATCACATAGTTGGTGATGAGAACCAAACAAACAACAAAACAACAAAAAAAATGCTACATCTCAAGAATGCAACCATTGACGATTGCCTTTTCGTGACACGCGGAGTAGCCATGGCGCTTCACATAGAACCGTCCGGACAGGATTTGGACAAGATAGCCCGCATTTGCAGCCGCGAAGACGTGCTCTACAGTTATCGTAACGCCATGATAGCATGGATTGACGGAGAGAGAGCAGGCCTATGCCTATGCTACGACGGCAGCCGTTACCGCACCATGCGCGACATTACCTTCCCCCTGTTTGCCGAAATAAACGGACAGGACAGCAATATGGACCTGGACGGCGCAGACGACGAGACCTGCGAAGGCGAATACTACATCGACTCAGTAGCCGTAATGCCCGAGTTTCGACGTC
>CALZJL010000133.1 GCA_945787625.1 uncultured Prevotellaceae bacterium | reverse complement strand
GTCGGCGGACTCCATCTTGATGTCTGTGATGATGATGTCTGACGTGATGGCGTTGGTCACGTTGAAACGGATTATGGCGCAGGCTGAGTTGAAATGCGAGGTGTTGGCAACGACGGAATTGTCGCTGACGGACTGGAGGGTGGTCGCGGTATAGACGTAGGAATAAGGGGCAAGGGGCGTGAGGTCGTTGACGAGCCTGTCGCTGCTGAAAGTCGAGGGGAGCTGCATGTCGACTGTGACGCTGCCCTCGCTGCTGCTCACCTGAGTGTTGGAATTGATGGGGTGGAGGCAGTACATCTCGTCTCCGGCTGCTACGGGGTGGGTGTATGCTCCGTCTGCGATGTCGTATTTCACTCCGTATGTGGTCTGTAGCTTGATTTTTGACCGTTCGGGGTTTATGGTCCAGAACTTGGCGGGCGTGTGGTATTGTGCGGCGGAACTGCTGTTCTCGTAGAAGGGAACGTAGCGACCTTCGTGTCTGATGGCTGTCAGCATGTCGGTATTGTCGTTGTCCCAGATGTAGCTGACTCGGCCTGTCTCTGTGTCGGAGCGGTCTTCCCATGTGCTGCGTGTCTGCTGGTCGGCAAAGGTAATGTCGAGACGTCTGACGGTATCGGATATGGGCTGGTCTGCGCTGCACGAGGTCAGGAGCAGCAGTGCTGGGAGTATGTGGATAAGGGGTCTCATGCGTTTACTGTTTAACGGTCATTCGGTCATGTCGCTGTCGGAAAAATCGCCTCCGGGCAGGATGTCGTTGCAGTCGAAGTATGCGTCTTGTAGGTCTTGTGTGACGACGCTGACGAGTTTGGGAGTTTTGTCGGTCAGTGAGAATATGTATGTGTAGCTCTTGCCGCTCTCCCACGTGTGGTCGTTGGCGAAGGAGGCTGATTTCGTTTCTCCGTCGCAGGTGAGTGTCACAGTCCAGCCTGTGGGATTGGCTGCACTGGGCACGCAGTAGTGGTGGGTCTCAGAGAGTGTGACGCTGGTGGTGTTTGAAGGTATAGTCACTTCGTCGTAGACCAGGGGCGATGCGCTGGTCGCTGTGGTGGTGAGCTGTGTGGTGGCCTGGGCTGGTGTGGTGCTCCAGTCGTAGCTGTATGTCATGTTTGCCTCTGTGGCGATGGGGGCGTCGGGGGTTAGTGTGATGTCCGTGATGGTGACGTCTGTGGTGGCGGTCTTGGTGAATGCTACTCTGACCATGCTGTGGGCATAGGCAAAGCGTAGTTTGACGAGCTTGCCGAAGTCGGGTGAGTCTTGTTTTACTGACAGCGGCTCGCTGGCCATGGCACTCGCAGTGTTGTTGTTGGTGAGTCGGAGGGTCATGGACGTCTCGCTGATTGCGGTGACGGCACTGATTGGGGCTCCTGCGGTAAAGAGGTAGCGGTCGGCGTTGCTGTTCCAGTATATGAGATGTTGGGTGTCGGTGACGTAGTTCCAGTCGTCGCCCTTGAACTTCACTTCGTAGCCGTCTATCGCCGTGGTTCGCTCTCCCCCGTGTTCTGATACTGCGTACACCTTGAAGTTGTCGTGCATGCCTTGTGGGACATACGACCTCGTGAATGGAGTGACGCGGTCGGCTGACAACAGAATGGGCGAATCTCCGGAGACTTTGTCCCCGGAGAGTACGCCCTCTTCGCTGCAACTGTGTAGCATCAGTATGGCGAACAGCATTGCTGCTGGTGTGTGGCAGTATTTCATAGCTTGATGCTGTATGGGTCAGAGTTCGACGGTAACGGTCACGTCGTTCCACTCTGTCACTTCGTTGACGCTGAATCGGATTGGTGCGAGCATGATTGGATCACCATTGTCCTTGTAGCCTACGTTGCTTTGCATGACTACCTTATAGGTGTATCGTCTGCCAGCCAGGAGCTCGGTAATGTTTGCAGAGTTTGCACTTGTCCCACACATCGGAATGTACATCTTTCCATAAGTGTCTGCACTGCCAACGAGATAGTGACCTGCTGCCTCAACTTTGCATGTCAGCTCCATGCAGACGAAACTGCTGGTTGAAAGATTTCCACCTGACAAACGTCCCTTGTCGCCGTCCCACAGGGACTTTTGTGTGCCGTAGACATTGTGCTGCGGGTTTGTGTTTGTAGCAAAGATATAGCCGTTTGCCGAGTTGTCAAAGAGTGTGACTCCCTGGTCTTCGCTGTAGCTTATTACCTTTGGTGAACCTGACAGGTCAATAGTGCGGGCTTCGTCACTGACTGTTGTTTCGTAGGAGGCGTAGCCATCGGAGTTAACCTTAATCTTTCCTTTTGTTGAGGTGTTGACAAACTTGATGTTTGACACAGTAACGTTGACATCGACAGCTTTGACCTGAATTATCAATGATTTTATCTTGGAGAATGCGTGCTTGAAGTGCAGGGGAACTTGGGCAGTCTGTGCTACTCCTGACTCACGGGCAAAGAGTACATCCTGATTGCCAGATTCGTTTGTGATGGTCATGACGTCTCCGCTGGCATCTGACGATGCAAAGACATCTCCTGATGCTGAGTATGGAAAGTAAGCGTAGAAGTTCATGTTGCTTGCCGGCCAGTATTTCAGATCAGACGAGGTGGCATAGTCCCAAATTGAGCCATTCCATCTCTGCTCGATGGCTTTGGACTCGGAACCGAGATAGAGGTTGTGATCGGCAGTATAGCCTACTACGCCGAAGCTGCCGTCCTTCATCTCTGCGATGGTAGCATCGCCTGACTCGTAAGCACGTGTCTTGTTGGCGTACGCACTGAATGAAATGGTGTTTGTCTTGTCGACGAAACCTTCTTCGCCGATCTCGTTTGTGCAACTGCTGAGTGCGAGCAGTACTGCGCTTGTCAAATAAACAATCTTGTTCATCTTTTTACCTATTTTAGTTTGTTTGTCTTTAAATATTGTGTCTAAAGTATGATGTCTTGTGTGATGTCGTTCCATGGTATGGTCTCGGGGATCATGCCTCCGACGTCGTCTGGGGTATCGACTGTTGGGGGTAGCTCGACTTTCAGTGCTATGTCGATGTTGAGGTCGAGGTCGAGTCCGAGGTCTATGGTGTGGTGCTCAAGCCATTCTTCAAACTGTGGGGTAACGTCTGTGGTGACGGTGTAGATGGTGTTGTTGATGAGGACGAAATTGAGCTTGAGCTCGAATCGTGTGCCTGACTTGATGTTCTCTTCGCTGAATCCGAAGCTGTTGAAGGTCTGCGTGAGTAGGGCTTCGGTATAGGTGTTGTCGAGGTACTCGCGGTTGACCAGATTGAATGCATAGACGGCCTTGTCTGTGCCAGATTTCATCGTGGCGAGATTGACTGACTTGGAGAGTCCAGACAGGTATGATGCTTGCATGCCCCGGCAGTAGTTCATGCCCTTGACGTAGACTCTGATGTTTATCTTTTTGGTCACGGAGTGTTGCACGGTGCTTATCTCTGTTGAGATATGGTCGTGGTAGTATGAGTCGGGCATGTCGTAGTAGTAGTCTTGCTGCTCGGGTTGGAAACTGACTCCCCGTACGGCTGAGACTGCGAGATAGTCGGGATAATCCGTATAGATGGTGTCTTCGTCTGTGTATGCCTCGAAGAGGTCGAAGGGTTGCGTGGTGTCGAAGTGTATGGCCGGGAGCTCTGCGCGGCTGTCGTTGATGACGATGAGGTCGTAGGTGCCGGCGGGGAGTCTCAGCTGTGGTGTCTGCCAGTTGGCATTGGGGGGCATCTCGGTCACGAGTTGACGGGTGGCGGAATCGAAGGCGAAGACTGTGACGCCGTTGAGCTGGTTGTCGGTGTCGAAGTCTCTGCTGTCGGGAGAGAAGGCGGTCTTGCTCCAGTCGATGTCGAGCTGGACGGTGTTTCTGCCGATGGTCTCGTAGTAGAGATGGTCACGCCTGCATGACTGGCACAGGGTCATGAGGAGTACAATGATTATGATGATGTTCTTCCTAATGTCCATGACGCTGTGTTTTAGTGGTCTTGCCGAATGTGTACACGAGCGAGACGTTGAGCGACGTGGGGAGCACGGTGTTGAGCTCTTTCTTGACCCAGGGATAGTCTTTCACCTTGATGTCTCCGTATGGTGTGTCGGCTGTCTGTGTGTATTTGTTGTACCTCGTCTGGACAAAGCCTACTGAGGCAGAATACTCCATCTTCCATCTGCGGGCTATGCGGTGTGAGTAGCCGAATGTGGGGGAGATGTGCCAGAGGGTGCCTTGTACTCCGCGTAGCGTCCATTGCAGGTCGTACTGACCTATGCCTACTGTGAGTCCGGCAAAGAATGAGGTGTAGGGGGTCTTGGTGTTCTTGAAATAGTATCTGGGGGTCAGGGCGACGTAGCGCATCTGTATGGTCTTGTGCTTTGAGGTGCTGTGCCACCAGGGGTAGACGATAGTGGCTTCTGCGGTCAGCCGCTTGGTCAGGGGGACTTCGATGCTGAGGTTGATGAATGTCAGCAGGTCGTAGAGCAGGTTGGTCTTGACAAACAGGACGGGGCGAGTGGTCACCGTGATGGAGTCTGGCTCGGGG
>CALZJL010000132.1 GCA_945787625.1 uncultured Prevotellaceae bacterium | reverse complement strand
ATCTGCAAGCTCTCTACGGCATTCGTCTCTGGGTTGACCACGTTGACGCTGCCCTTTATATGGCTGTAGGGGGTACGGCTCGTTTCAAGGACGTCAAAGGTGCCTTCGCAGAGGGCTGTGATGCGCTTTATGCCCTTGGTGCGATATACGCCGCCATCGGCAAAGCAGCTTTCCTCAAAGTTGATGGGGGCTGCGAGCTCGGGGACATTGAGCTCGATGCCCGTAATCTTGTAGGGAGTGCCACCGATGTTGTTGAGCGAGATGACGATGGTGATGTCCTTGAGCTTGCCCGAAACATTCTCTGCGGCGCTGAGGGCTATGCGGCCTGTTGGGACGATGAGGAAACGCGTCTGCTGGTCGAAAGCTCCGCTCTTGATGCTGAGGGGCTCGCGAGTCTTGGGGGCTGTGCTGCAACCCGGTATGCCCGAGTAGACGATGTTGAGCTTATAGCCGTCGTCGGGGTTGAGGTCCTGAGTGTCGAAAGAGACCTGAGTGTTGCCCTCGACGTTGGTGAGCTTGGGAGTGATGCCCTCGACAGGGTCATTGTTCTCGTCGAGAAGTGTGACCTTGGGAGCAATGCCTGCCTTGACGGGATTGCCGTTGAGCAGGAGTTGCACGGTACACTCCCCCTGACCTGTCCACGTACAAGCCACCGTGAGATACTTGTAGAGAGCCGCGTATTGAGCCTCAAGGGCATTGACCTGAGCGAGATGGTCGGGGTCGACAAAGGCACTCTTGAGAGCCTGGACCTTCTGCTTGTTGACATTGATGTCCTTCACGTCCTCGATGCAGTTTATGGCATTCGCCAAATCGCGAAGCTCAGCCTCCTTCTCTGCCACATAGCTCTCAAACTGCGCGATGAGGGCGCGCTGCTGGGCGTCAGTAAACGGATAGTGCACGTGGAGCACATATTTGCCGTCGGAGTATTTCTGCCAGTACTGCTCGGGAGCGTTGGCGAGACTGATACCCTTGAGGAAAGGAAGGTTGGAGGCGGTGGCCTTCATCTGGCTGGTAAAGACATCGGCCTCGCTCGTGCTGCTGCCAGAGGTGACTGAGGTGATGCTGTTGGAAGTCTCGCCCTGCACGTGGGTGGCAATGGCCATGGCTATCTGGAGCTGGAGAGCCTGAAGAGCATCGCTCTGGGCTGCAGCCAGACTCGTGCCATAGCCTTCGACAGTAAGGTATCCATCGCCCGAGATACCCAACCATGCCGGGGCTTTCTTCGCGCTGGTCTGTACGACCTTGCCAGTCTGTGCACCGCCAGTAGCGGCTATGAGCAATGCTATAAGGAAAAAGGATATGCGTTTCATCTTGTCTTGAGAGGGTTATCAGGTGAATTTTACGAAGTCAAGCAACAGTCATCATCGGAGCTGCCGCCGTTGTCATTGTTGAGTCCAGTCTACAGGAGCGTCTCTGAGCTCCACCTTGGTGTCGCCGAGTCTGAAGCTGACGTATTTGAGACTCGGGATATGCTCGTCCACATACTTGACATGCATGACACCCTTGGTCTCTATGCCATAAGGGCAGTTGAAGTGTGCCGATCCTTCGAGAGTGAAGTATTCCGTGAGGTCGTTGCCCTGACTGTCTATACACTGGTTGCAGTAGCGCCACTCGCTGCTGCGGTCCTTGACATTGTTGGTATAGAGGTACTCTATCTCGATGCGTTGATTGATCTCAACCCCCTTTACCGATACAATCTTGATGGTGAATTTGTTGTTTGACACAGTCAGGTTGTAGTTGAAAGGAGTGGGGACAGGCTTCTCGACCACGACCTCCCTGACCACCTCCTTCTCGATGATGACAGGCTTCTCCACCTCCTTCTCGATGATGACCTCCTTCTCGATGACAATGGGTTCCTGATTGAGCTTTTCGAGGGCAAGCTTGCGAAGCTCGTCGGCCTGCTCGTAGCAAGGCATGACGGGCGAGATGGCATTGAGGTAGAGCACGCAGAGCTTGTATTGGCCGGCATCGTAGAGAGTCTGGGCGTATGTGACCTTCGCAGCACAGTTGCGGGCATAGTGTTCCTGAATCTTCTCGCGAGCCTGACGCACAAACTTGCTGAAAGACGTGTCCGTAGGCTTGATGTTTTTGATCATGTCGAGAAGAGCAGTCTCGCTGCCGCCTGTGGAAGCGGATTGGGTGCGTATGGTAGCACTGTGATACTCGCTGCCGTCGACAGCGTTCTTGGCTATGAGGGTGAGCTCGCCCTGACAGAGGTTTACGGTCTGCATGAGACCCTGGCTTTGCTCCTGACCCGTGATCGTCAGAGTTGGCTCGACGACGAATACGTCGAAAGAACCTGCCGCAGCCGCGTTGCAGCGCGTGAGGGCAGTCTTGATCTTGGTGGTGAGATTGCGGTTGGCGTCTTCACTCAGGTTGTCCTGAGTAGAGGGAAGGACGCGAAACATTATTTCGGCCTGTGCGAATGTGGTGGTCGCCACGAGGAGGGCGATGAGGGTTGATGCTATCTGTCTCATAGTATCTGGAGGTGTTTAGTTTATTGTCGCTATGTCATTGTTCCTGCTCCTGGCTTTGGAGAGCCTTGTTGCAGAGGGTATGGAGAGTCTTGACCTGAGAGTAGAAGTCTACGGTGATAGGAATGGATCTGAGATATGCCACACACTCCCGATATTGCTGAGCCTTGTAGAGAGTCTCGGCACGCTGGATAATGGACTGGGCGTTGTGACGGTAGTAGTCTTCGATTTTTTGTCTGCCCGCGCTCACGAACTTTGCCCAAAGAGGGTCGGTGATGGCGAGCCGCCTGACGATGTGGAGCTGAGCGGCCTCGGCATCGCCGGGGACGGTGGCATGCACATCTTTAGTAGCCTGGTGGTATTTGGAACCGTCGAGACGGTTGACGATGGTCAGATAGAGCTGTCCGCGCAGCGAGGTGATGTCTTTGGGAGCCTGACCAGGAGGGACGTCAGAGTTGAGAGTGAGATGAGTCCGGACCTGAAGCACACCACTCGTGTCGCTGGCGAGAGCACCCTGACGAATGAGAGCCTGCTGAATCTTGAGGTCGAGCTGCTGGCGCACCTTAACGGGGAGCTCAGACTGAGTATTGGGCTGGAGGGTGAAGACGTGCCTGCCCTGTGCTGCGACTCGGCTGACGCAACACAGGGCAATGCAGAGTATCATCAGTAACCTATTCATTTGCTATCTCAAGGTTAATCCTCTGCCCGTCGCTCAAGACGGCCTTGGCTTTGGCTCCCAACGGTTGAATGAGAGCATTGATAGCCTTGGTGAGAATGCTGCGCACCCTACCAGGTTGGAAGGGGCGGCCGTTGTCGTCGTAGACGGGGACTTTGAACTCCATCTGTATGAGACCATCGGACGAAGAGATGTCGCCGCTGCCGTTTTTGGCAGTATTGACTATCCACTCGCGCAACTCCGTCTCAAGGTCGTTGCCGTTGGTGCCGACCTCCGTGTATGGGTCGATGTCACAGCCCGGGACGATGGTGATACGCACGTTGATCGTGCGCCCCTCCTCGACCATTTGGGCAAATGCGTCTTCAAACTGGGTGACAAAGTCGTTCATGCTCTTAAGCTTGTAGTTGACCTTGTCCTCGCGCGTGAGCTCGTTGTTGAAGTCGGCGGTATAGACGACCTGAGCAATAGTCTGGGCTATCTTGGCCTCCTGAGCCTCGACCGTGATGTTGAGGTAGCCGTTTGACTGCTCCAGCAGACGCACGTAGACGGCGATGTCGGCTCCGCTGTTCTCGACGATGAGCTGCTGTACGGTCTTGTTGCCGTTGCCGCGCGACTTGTCGAGGAGATTGTTGGTCTTGGCATTGCGGACAGAAGCCATGAAGTCCTTGGTGGGATAGCTGTTGTCGGCAAAGAGCTTCTTTATGTGGGCAACGGCAAGGATAGTAGCGTTGTCCGACTTGAGCAGCTCCTCGATCTCCTCTGCGCTGTCTACCGAAGAGTAGTCAGGCATCACCATGACTGTAGGATTGGCAGCCTTGGTGGCATTGCCGCGAATGCTTGGGTCCTGGGCATATAGGACGCTGACGCCCACGACGATGATGGCGAATATTGCAGTTAGACGTTTCATAGTTTTCCCGTATACGATTGGTTAGTGATTTAGAATCCGAGCTTCTTCAGCCCATTCTTCTTTAGGTATCTGTCGAGTCCGCCCACGTTGACCGTGATGAGGAAACTGCCCCTCTTGGTCTTGGCGCCCTTGTCTTTGATGAGGGGAGCCGCCTGGGTGACGCCCATGATGTAGTCCTTGTATTGCTTCTGGTCGATGAAGTTGTCGAGCTGCTCCGTCTCCTCTCTGAGCAGAGCACTACGCTCACCGGCTATGCCTGTGTAGAGGACCATGCGGACAACTCTTATTTCGGCATCTTCCTTGGCAAGGGCGTCATTCTTGCCATATCCGTTGCACGCTATGACGTAGACGCCAGCCGCCTTGTCTTTGACAGAATGAAGCTGACACATTCCGCCGTACTGTACGGGCTTCACCTTCTGAGCTCCTACGGTGAGGGTCATCAGCAACATTACAGTATAAATGAATAGTCTTTTCATACGTATTATTTATTTTTTAGGAATTCCACGAATTTCAAGTGCCGCATGGCTCTGTCATCATTTGTCTGTAACGTAGATTATGCCTGG
>CALZJL010000131.1 GCA_945787625.1 uncultured Prevotellaceae bacterium | reverse complement strand
ATCATTGCCAATACGTCAAACATGCCTGTCGCTGCGCGTGAGGCTTCGGTATATACTGCTATGACGATGGCTGAGTATTATCGTTCGATGGGTCTGCGTGTGCTGCTCATGGCTGACTCTACTTCGCGTTGGGCACAGGCTCTGCGCGAGATGTCAAACCGTATGGAGGAACTGCCTGGACCTGATGCCTTCCCTATGGATCTCGGTGCTCTCGTGGCGAATTTCTATGGTCGTGCGGGCTATGTGTATCTCAATAATGGCGAGGTGGGCTCGGTTACCTTCCTCGGTACGGTGTCTCCTGCGGGTGGTAACCTTAAGGAGCCTGTGACGGAGAATACCAAGAAGGTGGCTCGTTGTTTCTATGCTTTGGAGCAGGATCGTGCTGATAAGAAGCGTTACCCTGCGGTCAACCCGATTGATTCTTATTCGAAATATCTCGAGTATCCGGAGTTTGCCGAATATATCAAGAAGCATATCAACGAGGAGTGGATTCCTAAGGTGATGAAGCTCAAGACTCGTATGCAGCGTGGCAAGGAGATTGCCGAGCAGATTAATATCCTCGGTGATGATGGTGTGCCTGTGGAGTATCATATCACATTCTGGAAGAGCGAGATTATCGATTTTGTCATCTTGCAGCAGGATGCTTTTGATGAGGTTGACGCTGTCACTCCCCTGGAGCGTCAGGAGGAAATCCTCAACCTCGTCACGGCTATCTGTGATGACGAGGAGCATAGTTTCAATTCCTTCCTTGAGGTCGTGGACTTCTATAAGAAGATGATTAACCTGTGTAAGCAGATGAACTACTCTGTATACAAGAGTGAGCAGTATTATGACTTCAAGCGTCAGATTGAGGAGATGATTAAAAACGATTAACGACAATGGCTACAGCATTTCAAAAAGTATACACACAGATAAGTCAGATCACCAAGGCTACTTGTTCGCTCAAGGCAAGGGGTGTGGGATATGACGAACTTGCTACTATCAATGGCCGTCTGGCTCAGGTGGTAAAGATTATGGGTGACAATGTCACTCTTCAGGTCTTTGAGGGTACTGGTGGCATTCCTACCAATGCCGAGGTCACTTTCCTTGGCAAGGCTCCTTCGCTCAAGGTCAGCGATGAGCTTGCAGGACGTTTCTTCAATGCTTATGGACAGCCTATCGATGGGGGACCGGAGATTGAGGGTAAGGAGGTGGAGATCGGAGGTCCGTCGGTCAACCCTGTGCGTCGCAAGCAGCCTTCGGAGCTCATCGCTACGGGTATCGCTGGTATCGACCTTAACAATACTCTCGTGTCGGGTCAGAAGATTCCGTTTTTTGCTGATCCGGACCAGCCGTTCAATGAGGTTATGGCTATGGTGGCGATGCGTGCCAAGGCTGACAAGATTATCCTCGGCGGTATGGGTATGACTAATGATGACTATTATTTCTTCCGCAATACTTTCTCCAACGCTGGTGCACTGGATCGTATCATCTCGTTTATCAATACGACGGAGGATCCTGCTGTGGAGCGTCTTCTTATCCCTGATATGGCTCTCGCGGCAGCCGAGTACTTCGCTGTCGAGAAGCATGAGACGGTCTTGGTATTGCTCACTGATATGACTTCGTACGCTGACTCGCTCTCGATAGTGAGCAACCGTATGGATCAGATTCCGTCGAAGGACTCTATGCCTGGCTCGCTCTATTCTGACTTGGCCAAGATATATGAGAAGGCTGTGCAGTTCCCTGAAAGTGTGGGTGGCGGTTCTATCACGATTATTGCTGTGACTACGCTCTCTGGAGGTGATATCACTCATGCTGTGCCCGACAATACGGGCTATATCACCGAGGGGCAGCTTTACTTGCGACGCGACTCTGATGTGGGCAAGGTCGTAGTCGATCCGTTCCGCTCGCTCTCGCGTCTGAAACAGCTTGTCGCAGGCAAGAAGACTCGCAAGGATCACTCTCAGGTCATGAACGCTGCTATACGTCTCTATGCTGATGCTGCCAACGCTAAGACCAAGCTCGAGAATGGTTTTGACTTGACGGACTATGACAACCGTTGTCTTGCCTTTGCCAAGGATTATTCTTCACAGCTGCTTGCCATCGATGTCAACCTCAATACTGAGGAGATGCTTGACGTGACATGGTCGCTCTTCCGCAAATACTTCAAGATCGAGGAGGTCAACATCAAGAAGGAGTTTACGGATATATATTGGAGTTAAGCTTTTTAGGTAGACATATAAAATGGCAATAAAATATCAGTTCAACAAGACGTCGCTCCAGCAGCTCGAGAAGAACTTGAAGATGCGTAAGCGCACCTTGCCTATCATTAAGAGCAAGGAGACGGCTTTGCGTCTTGAGGTCAAGAAATGCAAGGAGGAGGCTGATGCTCTTGAGAAGAAACTGCTGAGCCAGATAGCGGGCTATGAGCGTATGTACGCCTTGTGGGGCGAATTTGATACGTCGCTCGTCAGTCTGGGCGATGTCAGACTTGGGGAGAAGAAGATAGCTGGCGTGCGTGTGCCGGTACTTCTCAATATCGAGCTTACGGTGCGCCCGTTTGGTCTGTTTTCTGCGCCGAAGTGGTACTTCGATGGTATCAGACTGCTTCAAGGGCTGGCAAAAACGGCGGTAGAGCGGGAGTTCGTTGCTGCCAAGCTTGCCTTGCTCGACCATGCCCGCAAGAAGACTACTCAGAAGGTCAACCTTTTTGAGAAGGTGCAGATTCCGGGTTTTGAAGAGGCTATACGCAAGATCAAGCGATTTATGGAAGACGAGGAGAACCTTTCCAAGTCGAGCCAGAAGATACTCAAGTCTCTGCAGCTAAAGCGTGCAGAGGCAGAACAGTCTGACGTACGAAAGGAGGTAGCTGTATGATAGAGAAAATGAAGAAATTCACCTTCCTTGTGACGGAGAGCGAGTACGACTCCTTCATATCTAATCTCCGTCAGCAGGGGGTAGTACATATCGAGCAGCTACAGCAGGGTGCTACGAGCGAGGAATTGCAGGCTGCCATTACCCTTGAGCAACGCTATCGTGCTGCCCTCGGCAGCCTTGAGATACTCGAAGGTCGTGGGTACACGTTCAGGACTGCGCCCGCTGTCTCAGAGCCTGTGTATGAGGAGCCTGCAAAGCTCCTTGAAAGGGTGGAACAGCTGCAGCGTGACGAGAATTCTCTCCTTCATCAGATAGATGCGGTGCATAAAGACATCGTTGCTCTCATGCCCTGGGGCGAGTTTGCTCCCGAGGACGTAAAGCGTATCTCTGAGGTGTCGAGCTTACAGGTATGCTTCTTCCGCTGCGGAGCCAAGTCTATGCGTGCCGAGTGGGCGGAGGAATTGTTTGCTACGGTCATCAGCGAGTTGGACAAGTACGTTTACTTTATCACCTTCAGCCATGATGTGCCTGATATTCAGGCAGAGAGGATTTTCTTGCCTCAGATACCTCTGAGCGAAGCCCTCGGACGCAAGGAGGAACTTGAGGCACAGCTTGAGACCGTACGCCAGCAGATGCTTGACATACAGAGCAGACAACGCACTTTGCTGCGCGAAGGCCTGGTCGCTGCACAAAACGACATCAATCTCTCGCGTGTACATCTCTGCGATGAGCGTGTGGCATCGGGGGTATTGCGCCTCATGGTAGGTTGGGTGAGGGCTGACCGCACAGCTCCACTTGTGGAGTATCTTGAGCGGGCGAATATCTACTATGAATTGTCTGATCCTGCTTACGAGGACGATGTGCCGGTGCAGATTACCAACGGGAAGTTTAGCGGTCTCTTTGAGCCTATCCTCAGGATGTATTCGCTGCCTAACTATACGGATCTTGACCCGACGGAGTTTTTCGCTCCCTTCTTTATGCTGTTCTTCGGACTATGTCTCGGAGATGCGGGCTATGGTGTGCTTGTGCTCGTCATCGGGCTCTACCTCGCACTGAAAGGTAGCGAGGGTACCAGACCTTATGGCCGTCTTGCTTCATGGCTCGGGCTGAGTACTATCATCTGCGGTCTCGCTACGGGTACGGTCTTCGGGGTGGATATCAGTTCACAACCTTGGGCATGGATAGAGCCTTTCAAACCTTATTTCCTAAATGACAATGGTGTAGGCCCCATGTTTGGATACACGCCCATGATGGTCATCTCTGTAATCATAGGACTCGTACAGGTGCTGCTTGGCATGATACTCAAAGGTTGCAAGGCTATCAAAAACTATGGTTGGCCCTATGCTGTAGGCACATTCTCATGGGTAGTGGCTATCATCGCTGCCCTTATCCTCTATGGTATGCCTGAGTGTGGCGTAGTTCTAAGCGAGTCTGTACAATACGTGCTGCTCGGGGTCATAGCCATTAGTTCTGTGGGTATATTCCTCTACAACAACCCTGCCAGCTACAAACGTCCTGCTCTCGGTCTGCTGAGCAATATAGGCGGTGGAATATGGTCTACTTACGGCATGGCTACGGGATTGCTCGGTGACTTGCTCAGTTATATCCGACTCTTTGCGCTCGGACTGACAGGAGGAGTACTCGGTGGTGTATTCAACTCGCTTGCTCTCGACATGACCAGCAGTATGAATCTCGCAGCTCGCATACCTGTCATGATTCTGATTCTGCTCGCAGGTCATGGTATTACCTTTGCTCTAAGTATGATTTCTGCATT
>CALZJL010000130.1 GCA_945787625.1 uncultured Prevotellaceae bacterium | reverse complement strand
CAGTATCAGCCTGCTGGTGATTGTTAGTTACGGCCACGGAGTAGAATTCAGCTTGTGAGTTGTCACCGCTCAGTACGCACGAAGGGTACTTCCACGTTATGGCACTGCCAGTCTCGACCTGTGTCCAACTCAGACGCGAGTTATCACCGCGCAAGTGTCCACGTTTAGTCACAAGATTGAGCACACCACCCTTTCCGTCCTTGTCTCCTGGATACCAATTCTGCACCGTAGAGTACTTTACCTCAGCATTGCGCATCACCACAATCTCCACTATAGCAGCATGAAGTTGATTCTCGTCACGCATAGGAGCAGTACAGCCCTCGAGATATGATACATACGCATCATCGTCACAGACTATAAGAGTACGTTCGAACTGCCCCGTACCCTGCGCATTTATACGGAAATACGTACTCAGTTCCATAGGACATCGCACACCTTTGGGTATGTAGACAAACGAACCGTCAGAGAAGACAGCACTGTTGAGAGCAGCAAAATAATTGTCGCGATAAGGTACCACCGACCCCAGATACTGACGTACGAGGTCAGGGTGGTTGCGTACAGCCTCAGAGATAGAGCAGAATATTATACCCATCTCCTTGAGCTTCTCGTGGAACGTCGTCTTTACACTCACACTGTCCATTACAGCATCGACCGCCACTCCCGACAGAGCCATACGCTCCTCCAAAGGAATGCCAAGCTTGTCAAAAGTCTTCATCAATTCAGGGTCAATCTCACCCGTGCCCGTATTCTTCTTCTTGGCAGTAGGGTCAGCATAGTACGAGATGTCCTGATAGTCAATCACAGGCATATCAAGATGTCCCCATTCAGGCTGCTTCTGCCCCACCCAGTATCTGAATGCATCGAGACGGAATCGGAGCAGCCACTCCGGTTCGCCCTTTTTAGCCGATATGAGGCGCACGACATCCTCTGAGAGCCCCTTAGGTATAATCTCAGTCTCTACGTCAGTCGTAAACCCATATTTGTAATCCTTGTCTATAAAGTCTCTATCAAAGTCTTCCATTCGTTAACCTTATCTATCATCATCCTGATACACAGCACCAGCAATCCCCATTTGCACGTCCCTACTACAGCTCCCAACACACGGTTTACAAGCCCACCTATGATGGTAAAGTCGAGAAACTTCGTCACCAACGAAGCCAAAAGCCCGAAGACCACCGGCACAAGTATCCATACGAGCAGACACAAGAGAATACTGTTGCCAAACTCGCAGTGATATCTCCATACAAGATAAATGCCTACCAGAAAACCAGCCGTCGAAGCCAATTCTCTGATAAGCCCATTCTTGAGTCCCATCACTGCCCCGAAAAGGAGCAGCGACAGGGATATGATATCTGTCGCTGACATCTGATCCTTAGTACAAAATCAGAGTTTGGCCTTGACCTCGATTTCGGCAAAGGCTTCGAGTATATCGCCCTCTTTCAAATCATTGTAGTTCTGCAGAGATATGCCGCACTCAAAGTTGGTAGTAACCTCCTTAACATCGTCCTTAAAGCGTTTCAAAGCATTGATAGCACCAGTGTATATGACGATACCATCGCGTATGACACGTACCTTGTTCGAACGGCTCACCTTGCCATCGATGACATACGCACCAGCCACCGTCCCGACCTTTGAAATATGATATACCTGACGCACCTCAATCTGCGCTGTAACCTCCTCCTTGATTTCAGGCGAAAGCATACCCTCCATAGCATCCTTCACCTCCTCGATAGCATCGTAGATGACGCTATACTGGCGTATATCCACACCCTCCTGCTCAGCCAACTTGCGAGCCTGAGCACTCGGACGAACCTGGAAAGCAATAATAATAGCGTCAGAGGCAGCAGCCAGAGTGACATCACTCTCACTAATCTGACCCACAGCCTTGTATATCACGTTGACCTTGATCTTCTCCGTAGACAGACGCTCGAACGAATCCTTCAGAGCCTCGATTGAACCGTCGACATCGCCCTTAACCAAAAGATTCAACTCCTGGAAGTCGCCGAGAGCAATACGGCGTCCTATCTCGTTGAGGTCCACACGCTTCATTGTGCGCAGACCCTGTTCGCGAGCCAACTGTTCGCGCTTGCTAGCAATATCGCGAGCCTCCTGGTCAGTGTCCATCACATGGAAAGCATCACCAGCCGTAGGCGCACCATTCAAGCCCAGGATTGTAGCAGCCTGCGAAGGTCCAATCTTCTCCACCTTATGTCCGCGCTCGTCAAACATAGCCTTCACGCGCCCGTAGTTCGTACCCGCCAAGAGCACGTCCCCAACCTTCAGCGTACCATTGCTGACCAACAGCGTAGCCACATATCCCCGTCCCTTGTCGAGCGAAGACTCTATAATAGAACCCGTAGCCTTACGATTAGGATTAGCCTTAAGATCGAGCATCTCAGCCTCGAGCAAAACCTTCTCAAGCAACTCGTCAACTCCAGTACCCTTCTTGGCAGAGATATCCTGCGACTGGTACTTGCCGCCCCACTCCTCGACCAGGAAATTCATCTGAGCCAGCGACTCCTTGATTTTGTCAGGATTGGCAGCAGGCTTATCAATCTTGTTGATAGCAAACACGATAGGCACATTAGCAGCCGTAGCATGAGCTATAGCCTCCTTAGTCTGAGGCATGATGTCGTCGTCAGCAGCTACAATGATGATGGCAATATCTGTGACCTGCGCACCACGCGCACGCATCGCAGTGAAGGCTTCGTGACCTGGAGTGTCAAGGAAGGTGACGTGACGTCCGTCAGGTAGGGTAACATTGTAGGCACCAATGTGCTGAGTGATACCTCCAGCCTCACCAGCGATGACATTAGACTGTCGAATGTAGTCGAGCAACGAGGTCTTGCCGTGGTCTACGTGACCCATGACAGTCACGATGGGGGCGCGAGGCACGAGATCTGACTCATCGTCCTCAACCTCCTCTACCGCCTCGCTCACGTCAGCACTCACATATTCCGTCTTAAATCCATACTCCTCAGCCACAATGTTGATAGTCTCAGCGTCCAGACGCTGGTTGATGCTTACCATGATACCGATCTGCATACAAGTGCCGATAATCTGTGTCACCGGGACATTCATCATCGTAGCCAACTCATTGGCAGTCACGAACTCCGTCAGCTTGAGCACCTTGTTCTCAGCCATCTCGTTTATCAACTCCTCCTCCATGTGCTCACGTATAGCATCACGCTTCTCACGGCGATACTTAGCACCCTTTGAGGTCTTAGTCTTGCTCGTCAGACGCGCCAGAGTCTCGCGAACCTGCTTTGCTACCTCCTCCTCGCTAACCTCCACAGGCTGCGGTGCCTGCTTGGGTTGGTTCTTCTTCTTCTTCTTGCCCCCGCCCTGCTGGTTCTGACCTGAACCCTGCATGGCAGTCTGGTCAGATTTGTTTTTGCTCTTGTTTTTATTCTTGCCTCCGCCCTGCTGGTTCTGCTGGGCCACGGCATTGACATCCACCTTCTCCTTTCCCCCGATACGCTCACGCTTCTTACCCGCATTCTGCTGCATCTTCTCTTCGCGTTCGCGTCGGCGTTCGTCCCTACTCTTTTTCTTTGGACGAGTGCTCTGGTTGATAGCCGACAGGTCAATTTTGCCCTGAATTTTCAGACCCTCTCCAGACTGCTGCGGAGCATTTAGACGGAACACACCATTTTCCAGCGTACCAGTCACCTTGCCGTCAGTGATGACCTGAGGGCCATCAGTAGCAGGCTGCACCTCAGCCTCCTCACCCACAGCCACCACAGGCTCCTCGTCCTTGCGAGCAGCAACAGGCTCAGGTTTTTTGTCCAGGTCAATATGACCCACCACCTTAGGTCCAGGCAGTTCTCTGGCAGCCTTCGCCTCCTCTTCAGCCTTCCTGCGAGCCTCCTCTTCAGCCTTCTTACGCGCAGCCTCCTCAGCCATACGCTTAGCCTTCTGCTCCTGCTGCTTGCGTTCCTTCTCCTCCTTCTGCTTTTGCTGCATCGTATTGGCAGCATCCCTCAGCTCGCTGTCGCGCTTGAACTCCTTTTGGAGCAACGCATACTGCTCGTCAGTGATTTTCACATTCATGTCAGCCTCAATCTGCTCACCTTTGGAATTGAGAAAATCAACAGCAGTCTGCAACCCCACGTTACACTCCTTTATCGCTTTGTTTAATCTGATACTCATCTAAATATCTATATAAAATTCTACTATCCTCCCCACAACTATTTCTCAAATTCAGCCGAGAGGACACGAATGACCTCATCGATAGTCTCCTCCTCAAGGTCAGCCTTCTGGGCAAGTTCCTCACGGCTTGTGCCCAACACCTGACGCGCCGTAGTCAGACCCAGCTTCTTGAGCTCGTCAATGACCCAGTCGTCAATCTCGTCCTTGAACTGGTCAAGGCTAATATCCTCCTCGTCAACCTCCTCATCAATCTCACGGAACACATCGATTGTATATCCGCTCAGCATGCTCGCCAACTTGATGTTGACACCACCCTTACCGATAGCCAGCGAAATCTGGTCGCTATCGAGCAGCACCTCAGCCTTCTTCTCCTCCTCGTTGAGGTTCACCTGATTGATAGCAGCAGGAGCCAGCGCACGCGTTATCATAAGTTGAGGATTGGCAGTCCACTGCACCACGTCGATATTCTCGCCGTGCAGCTCTCGCACTATCC
>CALZJL010000129.1 GCA_945787625.1 uncultured Prevotellaceae bacterium | reverse complement strand
TCAAGCCCAAGTCGCCCATCTACAAAGCCCTTGAGTTCGCCACCGAAGCCGAAGGCAAAGCCATACTGGACGAAATCAAGGACAAGCCCCTCTGCATCATCAGCATAGACAAGAAGAAAGGCACTGAGACCCCGCCACGTCTCTACGACCTCACTTCTCTACAAGTAGACTGCAACAAGAAGTTCGGCTTCTCTGCCGACCAGACCCTGCAGATCATACAGAGTCTCTACGAGAAGAAAGTCGCCACATACCCACGCGTAGACACCACCTATCTGCCAGACGACGTCTACCCCAAGTGCGGTCAGATTATGAACGGGCTCTACAAGACCGTATGGTCAGGCACGTCGCCATACGCAGACCTGGTACGCCCCCTCGGAGGCAAGCCACTGAAGAAAAGCAAGAAAGTCTTCGACAACACAAAGGTGACAGACCACCACGCCATAATCCCCACAGGCGTCCCCCCGCAGGCACTAACCGAGATGGAACAAAAGGTCTTCGACCTGATAGCACGAACGTTCATAGCCGCATTCTACGACGACTGCAAATTTGAGACCACCACAGTCATGGCACACGTCGAAGAAGTTCTGTTTCGCGCCACAGGACGCGTCATCACAGACGAAGGATGGCGCGTAGTATTCAAAAAGGAGGAAGACAAGCAAAATGCCACAGACAGCCAGTCCGCAAACCCTCCAGCTTCGCTGCCCAAATTCGTCAAAGGAGAAGAAGGACCGCACAGTCCGCTGCTGTCAGAAAAGTGGACCACACCACCCAAGCCCTACACCGAAGCCACCCTGCTGAGAGCCATGGAGACAGCCGGCAAAATGGTCGAAGATGAAGAACTCCGCGACGCACTCAAAGCCAACGGCATAGGCCGCCCCTCCACCCGAGCAGCCATCATCGAGACACTCTTCCGCCGTCGCTACATACGCAAGGAACGCACATCACTATGGGCCACAGCCACTGGCGTTGAGCTCATCAGCATCATACACGAAGACCTGCTCAAGAGCGCGGAGCTCACAGGCATCTGGGAGCGCAAACTACGCCAGATAGAATCCCACCAATACGATGCACGCCAATTTCTCGACGAGCTCAAGCAGATGGTCACAGACATCGTTGTGACCGTCATGCGTGACAATTCCAACCGCCACGTATCCATAACCGAAGAAGTCAGCAAAAAAAGCAAGAAGCCCTCACGCACCCAGACCATCAAGGCAGGCATACTCGCCATAGTGTTGGGAAGCCTGATGTCACTCACAGCGTGCAAGCCCGAACAATACGTCAAGAAAGGCGACGCCTTTTACGCCATCGGCGAATACACCAACGCAGCCGCACAATACAAGACCGCATACAGCCGCACGCCACCCAAAGAGAAAAAGCAACGCGGCGAAAGAGCATGGAAGCTGGGCGAATGCTACAGCCGCATAGGCTACGCCGCAAAAGCAGCAGGAGCATATCAGAATGCAATCCGCTACAAATACCCCGACTCGACAGCCTATCTAAAACTGGCACGCATGCAGCACAATCTGGGCAACTACAAAGAAGCCCAAAAGCACTACGCCAAATATCTGGAGTACGACCGCCACAACATCTTAGCTCAAAACGGCATAGCAGGCTGCCGCCTTGCTCCAGTATGGAAAAAAGAGCCCACACTCTACACCATCAAGAAACAGCCAGTCCTGGGCAGCCGCCGCAGTGATTACTCACCAGCCCTCTACGGCGACGAGTGGGATCAGCTCTACTTCACCAGCACACGCCAGACTGCCTCAGGCAAAGACCTAAGCGGCATCACTGGCACCAAGATGGCCGACATCTTCTACTCCAAGAAAGACGACAAAGGCAAATGGAGCCAACCCGAAGCAGCCGAGGGCGAACTAAACTCCGCATACGAAGACGGAGCCTGCGCCTTCAGCCCCGACGGAGCCACCATGTACTTCACACGCTGCACCTCAGACCCCGACTATCCGCGCCGGGCGCAGATTATGACCAGCAAGCGCAGCGACGCCACATGGAGCAAGCCCGAAGAGTTCGTCATAGCCGACGACACCCTCACCACCTTTGCCCACCCTGCTGTCTCGCCCGACGGCAAATGGCTCTACTTCACCTGCGACATGCCAGGGGGCATTGGAGGCATGGATATCTGGCGCATCAGCCTCGACGAAAACAGCATCGCCGCCATGGAAAACCTCGGAGAGCCTATCAACACTCCAGGCGACGAAATGTTCCCCACCTTCCGTCCCAACGGCGACCTCTACTACTCAAGCAACGGCCACCCAGGCATGGGAGGACTCGACATCTTTTGTGCAAGACAAAACGACCGAGGCAAATGGAAAATCGAAAACCTCCGTTCGCCCATCAACTCACAAGGCGACGACTTCGGCATGACCTTCGAAGGCCCACACAACCGCGGCTACTTCTCCACCAATCGCGGCAACGGCCGAGGTTGGGATCAAATCATGTCGTTCGAATGCCCCGAAGTCATACAGACCGTCAAAGGCTGGGTCTACGAAAAAGACGGCTACGAACTGCCCGAAGGCCTCGTGTACATGGTAGGCAACGACGGCACCAACACACGACTCACCGTACGCAGCGACGGATCGTTCGAACAAGAACTGAAACCAGGAGTAGACTACATCTTCATGGCCACATGCAAAGGCTATCTCAACCATACCGAAGAGCTTAGCATAGACCAGAGCGACGAGTCACGCCAGTTTACCCTTCAGTTTGCCCTGGCAAGCCTCACATCACCCGTACTAATCCGCAACGTCTTCTACGCCTTTGACAGCGCCGAGCTTACCGAAAACAGCACACAAGCCCTCGACAGCCTCGTGACGCTACTCAACGAGAACCCACACGTCACAATCGAACTGTCAGCCCATTGTGACTATCGCGGCGCCGAGGCCTACAACCAGCGACTCTCGCAGCGACGTGCCGAGAGCGTAGTCAGATACCTCATAGCCCAAGGCATAGCAAAAGACCGTCTCACCCCCGTAGGATACGGCGAGAGCAACCCCAAGACCATCACTCGCAAGCTCTCAGCCCAATACCCCTTCCTTAAGGAAGGCGACGTTCTCACCGAGCAGTTCATACTATCACTCCCCGACGCCGAGCAGCAAGAGATATGCAACGCCCTCAATCGGCGCACAGAGTTTAGAGTTTTGCGCACGACGTATAATATGTGAGTTTAAAACAACCAAACAACACCCCAAAAATGAAACCACTCCTAATCACCTCTCTGACAGTATTAGCTCTGATAGTTGGGGCAAGCGTATATATGCTTGACTACTCACTATCCTACCCTACTGAGGAACGCCTTAGTGCCGAACATTGGAAAGAACGAATGAAGGACGAATGCCCATGGATAGAACAATGGATGGACTCCATCTACGAACACGGCTGCGTCAGGGACACTTTCATCGAGATGAGCCCAGGCAGACTCTCACACGCCATCTATCTCTACGCCCCAAAAGACACACTCGCAAGCGCAGTCATAGTACACGGATATAAAGTAAGAGCAGAAGGAATGCTACACATAGCATACCTCTACAACCACACCCTCGGCTACAACGTACTCCTGCCCGACCTCTACGGACACGGCCAGAGCCAAGGAGAACACATACAAATGGGCTGGGAGGACCGCTGGGACGTAATAAAATGGTCCGAAGTCGCCGACAAAATATTCTCAGACTCCACCACTCACACCAACATGGTACTCCACGGCATATCCATGGGAGCAGCCACGGTGATGGCCGTATCCGGCGAGACCACCCCAGACTATATAAAATGTTTCGTCGAAGACTGTGGATTCTCAGGAGTATGGGACGAATTTGAAGCCCAGCTCAAAGACCAATTCTACCTCCCTGCATTCCCACTCATGTACACCACCTCATGGCTATGCAAGATGAGATACGGGTGGTCCTTCGCCGAAGCCAACCAGCTAAGCCAAGTCAGCAAAAGCACCAAGCCAATGCTATTCATACACGGAGACCAAGACCTCTTTGTCCCCTACACAATGCTGCGTCCACTCTACGACGCCAAGACCACAGGACACAAAGACATCTACGTAGCCCATGGCTCCGTACACGCCATGGCATACAGAGACCACCACACAGCATACACCGAGCGAGTCAAGAACTTCCTACTCACACACTGACCTGCCCCTTGATAGCAGGCCAAGGATCATAATCCTCAAGAGAGAAGTCCTCATATTTGAAATCAAAGATATCAGAGACCTCAGGATTGAGCCGCATACGAGGCAAAGGACGCGGAGTGCGACTAAGTTGCTCGCGAACCTGCTCCAAATGGTTGAGATAGATATGCGTATCCCCAGTTGTATGGATAAACTCCCCTGGTCTGAGTCCACACACCTGAGCCATCATCATACAAAGCAGAGCGTACGAAGCAATATTGAAAGGCACGCCGAGAAAAGTATCAGCACTACGCTGATAAAGCTGCAACGACAGTCTCCCCTCAGCCACATAAAACTGAAAGAAAGCATGACACGGCGGGAGGTTCATTCTGTCGAGGTCAGCGACATTCCACGCACTCACGATGATACGACGACAGTCAGGGTCACGCTTGATTGTATCCACCGCATTCTGTATTTGGTCGATAAAACCACCATCATAGTCAGGCCAGCTACGCCACTGGTAGCCATAGA
>CALZJL010000128.1 GCA_945787625.1 uncultured Prevotellaceae bacterium | reverse complement strand
AAGCCGGCATGGACTACCACATCATCTGGGGCATCGAGATACCACGGCTACGCAGCATAGCCACCGAATTTACCCCAGACCGCCGTCTCGGGCAAGCACTATGGAACGAAAACGTACGCGAGAGCCGTCTGCTCGGCATCATGCTCACCCCACCCGACCAATTTCTCCCCGAAGTCGCCGACATTTGGGCCAGCCAGCTACGGACCAGCGAAGAAGCCACCATACTCTCAATGGAACTCGTCCGCAATCAGAAATGGGCCAGCGACATAGCATTCCGTTGGATAGCCACACAAGAATACCCCAAATCCCTCTGCGGCTGGCTCACCATCTGCCATCTGCTACGCACAGGCAGCAAGCTCATGCCCCGTTCCGAACAAGAGCTACGCGACCACGCCACAGCAATCCCCCACGACTCGCCACTCCCACTCACCAAAGCCGTCCACAACACCCTCCACACACTCGACGAGACAATAGACCAATAACCCCACCACCCAAACAACAAAACAACAAAACAACAAAATAACCAAATAACAACACAACTATGAGTACAGGAAAAGTTGATGCCCTCTTAGGCATCGTATTCGGCGACGAAGGAAAAGGCAAAGTCGTCGACGTATTCACCCCACGCTACGACATAGTAGCCCGCTTTGCAGGAGGTCCCAATGCCGGACACACCATCATCTTCGAAGGCAAGAAATTCGTACTCCGCTCCATTCCCTCAGGAATCTTCGACCAAGGCAAGCTCAACATCATCGGCAACGGCTGCGTCATAGCCCCCGACCTCTTCATGGCAGAAGCCCGCGAACTCGAAGACGCCGGCTACCAAATCAAAGACCGGCTCCACATCAGCCGCCGCGCCCACCTCATACTACCCACCCACCGCGTCCTCGACCGAGCCTACGAAGCAGCCAAAGGCAAGAACAAAGTAGGCACAACCGGCAAAGGCATAGGCCCCACCTACAGCGACAAAGCCAGCCGCACAGGTCTGCGCGTAGGCGACATACTCGAGAACTTCGAGCAGAAATACCAAACCCTCAAGCAACGCCACCAGCAGATACTCGAAGACCTCCACTACACCGACTACGACATCACCACAGAAGAGCAACTCTGGATGGAAGGCATACAATACATGCGCCAGTTCCACCTCACCGACACCGAGATAGAAATCAACCAAGCCCTCGCCCAAGGCAAAAACGTACTTGCCGAAGGCGCCCAAGGCACCATGCTCGACATCGACCACGGCACCTACCCATACGTCAGTTCCTCCAGCACATGCTCCGGCGGCGTCTGCACAGGCCTCGGCGTAGCCCCCAACACCATCGGCGAGATCTTCGGCATCTTCAAAGCCTACTCCACACGCGTCGGCAGCGGTCCCTTCCCCGTAGAACTCTTCGACGAGACAGGCGACAAGCTCCGCGAAATAGGTCACGAATACGGAGCCGTCACCGGACGCAACCGCCGTTGCGGCTGGGTAGACATCGTAGCCCTCCGCTACGCCATCATGGTCAACGGCGTCACCCAACTCATCATGATGAAATCAGACGTGCTCGACACCTTCGACACCATACGCGCCTGCATCGCCTACGAAAAAGACGGCATACGCACCACCACCATGCCCTACGACACCGAAGGCTGGCAAGCCGTCTACGAAGACATACCAGGGTGGCAGACCGACCTGACCCAGCTCACCACAGCCGCCCAGTTCCCCAAGCGCTTCCAGGACTACATCAACTACCTCGAGCAGCAACTGGAGCGCCCCATCACCATCGTCAGCGTAGGTCCCGACCGCGCCCAGACCATCGAACGCTAAACCAAGACACACACATGCTGACCGAATACACCATACAGACCCTCACAGCCCTGGCCGAAGCCTACGAAGGCTGCATACCCCTGCACCACGCAGGCATAGCACAAGTACGCACCGACGACGAGCTCCAAGTCTACATAGACCTCGAAGACGGCACCACCCTTCGGCCATCACAAGCCGACGAGCGCCAAGTCAACGAAGCCATACTACAATGGCGCGACACCCACGGCGCATACTTCCAGAAAATCATAGGATCAATGATGTGACACACAATAGCCAGACGCCCGTTCCTTCACAATCGAAAGAACGGGCGTCCGTCTCTCCACACCAGGATCATCACCCCCTCGTAATCTCGCCCCTCAAGTCAGTATCCATAAGTCCACGCATCTCCTCGACCGGCAGATTCAACCCAATCAAGAACATAAGCTTAGTGATAGCACACTCAGGCGTGCAGTCATATCCGCTCACCACCCCAGCCTGCAAAAGCGGCAGACTCGTCTCATACAGCCCCATCTGTACACTCCCAGCCTGACACTGCGTGATATTCACCAGCAAGATACCCCTCTCAGCAGCGTCCTTCAGTTCTTCCTTCAGCCACTCATGCTGCGGAGCATTACCCGCCCCAAACGTACGCAGCACCACCGCCCTAAGTCCAGGAATATGCAACACCGCATGCACCAGACTCCGCTGTATGCCAGGAAAAAGCGTCAGCACCGTCACATTAGGGTCGACCACATGATGCGCCACCAAAGACGTCCCCGCCGCAGGTCTGCGAATCAAATGCTCATTATACTCGATATTGATACCCACCACAGCCAGTTCCGGAAAATTGAACGAACGGAAAGCATTAAACCTGTCAGCATAAATCTTAGTCGTACGATTACCCCTCAGCAGCTTATCCTTAAAATAAATACACACCTCAGGCACCATCGGCGAGCCATCACCACGCCGAGCCGCAGCAATCTCAATCGCCGTAATCAGATTCTCCTTACCATCCGTGCGCAACATACCTATCGGCAACTGCGACCCCGTCAGAATCACCGGCTTACCCAGATTCTCAAGCATGAAGCTCAGAGCCGAAGCCGTATACGCCATCGTATCCGTACCATGCAAGATGACAAACCCATCAAAATAACCATAGTTAAACTCGATAATACGCACCAACCTCTCCCAATGGTCCAAGCTCATATCCGAAGAATCAATCGGAGGCGAAAACGTATACGTCGAGATATGGCAATCAAAACGCCTCAACTCAGGCACCTGCTCCAGCAACCTGTCAAAATCAAAACTCTCCAAAGCCCCCGTCTCCTCATTACGCACCATACCAATCGTACCACCCGTATAAATAAGCAGCACACTCGGTCCCTTACAACTTATAGCAAACTCCCTCTCCCTATTACTTACAGGTTCTGGCATACCATACTATCCTAAACGATTAACACATCAGTCATCACAATCACAGACAGCCAAAAGAAAAAGGAGGTCACTTCTGACCTCCTCCTGCGGTGCGGACGGGACTCGAACCCGCGACCCCTAGCGTGACAGGCTAGTATTCTAACCAGCTGAACTACCGCACCATTCTTTTCTTCGCATCTTGAGCGGAAAACGAGACTCGAACTCGCGACCCCAACCTTGGCAAGGTTGTGCTCTACCAACTGAGCTATTTCCGCATATCACCGTGGGCAGGGACGGATTCGAACCGCCGAAGGCGCAAGCCAACAGATTTACAGTCTGCCCGTTTTAACCACTTACCTACCTACCCGACACAAAGTGACTCCGACAGGATTCAAACCTGTAACCTTCTGATCCGTAGTCAGATGCTCTATTCAGTTGAGCTACGGAGCCATATCACTCAAGGATGGTGGGCGATGACGGATTCGAACCGCCGACCCTCTGCTTGTAAGGCAGATGCTCTGAACCAGCTGCGCTAATCGCCCATTTCGCAATTCCCTTGAGGAAACCTCAGTAAGTCCTCACCAGAACTTGTTCCTCAATTGCGAGTGCAAAGGTACACTTTTTTGCGCACATACGCAATAGTTTTATGAAATAAGTTTGTAAAAAAACACAATTTCGGGCAAAATAACGATTTCAGACCCATATTTTGCCCACTTCACACATTATATATAATAAGCGTACGCGCAAAGCAAACTGACAATTTGGCGTACAGTGACTTATTGACATAATGTTTTGACCTATGTCAACAAATAGGGGAAAATCCGCCCTTTATAGTAAAATTCCTTTTGTTATTCATCGCTATGGTTATAACTTTGCAACCGAAAAACACAGAGAAACACAAAAAAAAATTACGAGAAGCTTTCTCCAGCGGGGGAAAGACAAAAACAAAAAAAAGGTAAAAAGATTGTTATGAAAAAGATTGTAATCATGTGTGTAGCCATCATGATGGCACTCACAACAAAAGCAGAGAGAATAGAAAACGTAGCACCATTCAGCAAGGTAAACGTAAGCGTCCAAGGTCGCGTACGAATCATACAAGGCGAAGCCTACGGAGTGAGCATCTGCTCAGACAGCAGGGAAGCCAGCGATGCAGTACGCTACACAGTAAAAGACGGAGTCCTCAGCATCGACAACAAGTATCAAGAGACCGAAGAGTCAGGTCGCACCGTGATCACCATCATCACCCCGACCGACAGCATTGATTTAACCGCAGGCAACGGACTCCTGGCATACAACAGGACACCCCAAAAGACGAAATGACCGACACAGACTCAGCATCTCTATCATCCTTTAGGTTAGATTAGCACTCAGAACAACAGAAAAAACAAGCATTTTGCAATTTTATTTGCGAAATGCTTGCTTGTTTCAAATAAATGTTGTACCTTTGCACAGCAAATGCGAACGTACTGGTGCGGTAGTTCAGCTGGTTAGAATACTAGCCTGTCACGCTAGGGGTCGCGGG
>CALZJL010000127.1 GCA_945787625.1 uncultured Prevotellaceae bacterium | reverse complement strand
ACATCATTTCTACACGCCCCACCGACCTGCAAGGCAAACACATCTACACTCTCACAGGTGTACGCCAATCACACCCTACCAAGGGCGTAAACATCGTAGACGGAGTCAAGGTGATAATAAAGTAAACACACAATAATACTATCCGATGGTGCGGCACCTCGCCGCACCATCGTAGTTTAATCATAAAACCATGAAAAGAGCCACAACCCTCATCATTGCCACCACAATCGCTATCAGCACAATGGCCCAAACCAAGCAGTCAGAAATCACCGTACACGTCAGACTCGCAGGCAAGGTCTGCCCCACCAACCACAAGATAGGCAATCTGCGCACCACCATAGACGGCAAGACCGCCGATACCCGCTTCGACCTCACCCCAGGCAAAGCCAAGGCAGGCAAACTCACCACCCTCAAGATTCCCTTCACCCCAGGCAAGCCCGTCACACTCTGCGAAGGTCCGGGCTACACAGGCTACGACCTCACACTCACCCACTCAGGACAGACCGTCACAGAGCTAACCCTTGACAAGATACCACAAAAAGGAACCACCGTCACCGCCACCTTCACCGCCAACGGCAAACAAAACCTTTTTTACACTATCGAACACGACCGCCCTTACCGAATCCCAGCCATAGCCAAAGCCAACAACGGTGACCTCATCGCCATCAGCGACGACCGTTTCTGCGGAGCCGACATAGGCTACGGCCGCGTTGACCTCGTCTACAAAGTCAGTCACGACAACGGCAAGACCTGGTCAGCCAAAGACATCATGCTCGCCCAAGGCAACGGCCACAACGATTCCAACACCTGCGGCTACGGCGATGCAGCCGTCTGCGCCGACCGCAGCAGCGACAAAATCATGCTAATGGCAGTCAGCGCCCCTAATGGCGGCACATGCTGGACAGCCAAGCAACGCGGCGTCATCACATGGGGCAATCCTCAACCCGACGGCACATATACATGGGATACCCCCATCGACATCAAAGACGAAATCATGTCCCTCCTACCCTCCGACCGCATCAACTACTTCGTAGGCTCAGGCAAGATCTCACAAAGCCGTATCATCAAGAAAGGCGACTACTACCGCGTCTACGTAGCACTATGGACCACCAACGGCAGCGCAGGCGACGGTCTCACCAACTACGTCATCTACTCCGACCACTTAGGCAAGCCTGGCACATGGCACCTGCTCGGAGAGAAAAATGTACGCCCCATACCAGGTGGCGATGAGCCCAAAGCCGAAGAACTCCCAGACGGCAGTATAATCCTCAGCGGTCGCAAATCCTACGGCAGATACTACAACATCTTCCGCTACACCGACGCCACCCACACCACAGGCACATGGTCAACCCCCGTAGCCACCCACGATGTCACAGACGGTCTCAAGTGGGGCGCCAACTCCACCAACGGCGAAATCATGGTCATCAAAGCCAGGCACAAGCACACAGGTCTACCAGTCCACATCGCACTCCAGTCAGCCCCCGCAGGCAACAGCCGCAGCCACGTCACGATATGGTACAAAATCCTCAACACCATAGCCGACTACATCAACCCCGAGACATTCTCCCAGCACTGGACCAAAGGCATAGAAGTCACCCCCTACGGCTCAGCCTATTCTACAATGTGTCTGCAAGCCGACAACAAGATAGCCTTCTTCTTCGAAGACAGCAAGTCAGGCGCAGGCTACGATATGGTGTACCAACCCATTGCCCTCGACCAGCTCGCAGGCCTCGAAGACTACGTCATATATTAAGGATATCCACCACCACAATCAAGCAATATCCATATCGCGGAAATCACTCGGCAAGTGACCCGTGCAACGCTTGAATAACTTGACAAAATAAGAAGGGTCATCAAAACCCAGTTCAGCAGCAATCTCCTTTATCATAAGATTGGTGTATCTCACCATACGCATTGCCTCAAGTATGATACGGTCATTGATGAGCGACAGAGGAGTCTTGCCCGAACATTCGTTGACACTCTTGTGTAGCGTGCGTATAGCCACGTTGAGCCTGTCAGCATACTCTTGTACGGTATGCATGCTCATATACTCTTTTTCGACCATACTTCTGAAATGTATGAAAAGCTGGTGCGACGGTTTGAGCATATCGAAACGTTGAGGCGATTCGTGGACTCCATAGCGCTGAATCTTGGCTATGAAGATACAGACCAAAGATTTCAAGATTTCGACATTGCCAAACTTTCCATACATCTGCGACTCATGCTCCATCTCGTCAACCAGAGGAAGAAGCATCGCAGACGTCCGCTCGTCAATAGTATAGAGCGGAGTCGAGCCATAAGCATGAAACGTATTATACGTATCGCGCATCAAGTCAGTACACATCTTTACCGCCACCCCCTTGTAGCCCGCCTTGTGGTCAAAGTGGTGAATCTGCCCAGGAGAAAGAAAAAAAATCGTCCCAGGTTTGACATCATAGCTCTTGAAATCCACGACATGCCTGCCCACACCCTCTTGAAACCACAGTATCTCATAAAAAGCATGAACGTGCGCCATACAATCATCAATATCACTCTCGCTGGGCAGCTCCGTGATACGTTCCACCCTGAAGCCATTACCACCAGGAGCTTCGCACACGGTCTGATACATTTGTCTGAGTCGGTCAGTTTCCATAACAAAAAAGCTTTTTCTTGAGATAAAGATAATGAATAAATGGTAAATTAACGCAAAATAGTGAGCAAATTATTTATTAATGCATAAAATTACCATTATTTTGCGATAAATTTGTTTGAGATTTACATTTAATAGAGTAAATTTGCAGTGTAAAAAAGAGAAAATACAACAAACAACAAATAATCAAATTTACACAATTATGGCAAACAAGTATTCTGGTACACAGACTGAGAAAAACCTTATGGCTGCATTCGCTGGCGAGTCAGAGGCACGCAACAAGTACACGTATTTCGCTTCAAAGGCAAAGAAGGAAGGCTTCGAGCAGATTGCTGCCATCTTCCAGCAGACCGCTGACAACGAGAAGGAGCACGCCAAGCTGTGGTTTAAGGAGCTCGAAGGAATTGGTTCTACAGCTGAGAACCTCGCTGCTGCTGCCGCTGGCGAGAACTACGAGTGGACTGACATGTACGAAGGCTTTGCTAAGACAGCAGAAGAAGAAGGCTTCAAGGTATTGGCCGCCAAGTTCCGTCTCGTAGCTGCCATCGAGAAGCGTCACGAGGAGCGTTACCGCGCACTGCTCCACAATGTTGAGGCCCAGGAAGTGTTCAAGAAGAGCGAGGTCAAGGTATGGGAGTGCCGCAACTGCGGTCACATCGTAGTAGGTACTGAGGCTCCACAGATATGTCCGACCTGTGCTCACCCACAGTCTTACTTTGAAGTTCACGTTGACAATTACTAATCTTAAACTTTTTTATCCAAATGAAAAAGTATATATGCGACGTATGCGGCTGGGAGTATGACCCCGCTGTAGGAGTACCCGAGGCAGGCATCCCTGCAGGGGTAGCTTTCGAGGATCTCCCTGATGATTTTGAGTGCCCACTCTGCGCAGTAGGCAAAGATCAGTTCTCAGAAATAGATTAATCGACGAGAAATACAAATGACAAGACTGGACTCAAGAGCGTCATCACCTTTTTGACACTTGAGTCCAGTCTGTAGTTTGTCTGCCGTCCATCACGGCTTTACAACCTTGCGTTTTACAAGAATATGACGACGAATGTTTCTTACCTATGGCATGGATTTGCTTTTTTTTGCTCACTTAATCGTATCACTGTATAAAAGACTGTTTATGAAATTTGTTTTTGATTTTACGCTTAGGAGTATTTTGCCGTGTACTTTGCTCATAGGGATGTCCATGCTATACCTTCCTACGAGAGGGCAAGGAGTGTGGCATGCTGACAATAGAGATGGAACAGGCACGCTGTATCTCAACGGGCATGGGCTGCCAGTATAAGACAGCACAACGGGAGGTTCTATGTGGCATTATGCACTCCGTATGGTTGGGGGACAGAAAAGGGCAATTTCTGTGTGTGCGAGGCTGATCTCCAGACCTGCATTCTGTGAAGGAAGAGATCGTAAAGATATGGGAGGGAGGGTTTAAGGATAGCCACACGCTGGGCGGTGGATTTGGAATTGAGGGCTCTCACACGTACAAAATCAATGGTATGTACTATATCACTTGTCCTGCAGGTGGTACTCATGGGTTGCAGATATGTCTCCGCTCCAAACACATATATGGTCCGTATGAACATCACCTCATCATGGACGATGACAGTTCTTATCCTGATAATGGTCTGCATCAGGGTGGTATGGTACAGTTGACAAATGGAGACTGGTGGTTTATCATCATGCAGGACAGAGGTGCTCTGGGTCGGGTACCATGCCTGCTCCCTGTGACTTGGAAAGACTGGTGGCCCATGTTGGGTGCGAAATTCAACAATAATCTCAAGAATGCTCGCAACACTCTGACTCAACGCGTGATTGGCCCCTTATGTACTGCAACGGTAGAGATGGATATCAGTGGGCTGAGAGATGGTTGTGTAGCTGGCTTCGGTGTATTTGAGCTACTCTACTACCTTACAGGGAGTTGGTGGCTTTGCTGATTTCAATTGGTTCCGACTTGCCGATGCGAAACCTTAGATGCCTGATGGGGATAAAAAACTGCGGAACCAAACTCCTTGTATGTTTGCATTCCGCAGTTTCGTGTTTATGTTGAGAGTCTATCTCTTACTTAGTGTCTGCCTTGGCTGCTTTCT
>CALZJL010000126.1 GCA_945787625.1 uncultured Prevotellaceae bacterium | reverse complement strand
TTTCATAGTGTAGATATGATTTATTTTGTTTGATTATTCTTGATGACTACATGCCTGCTGCGGTCCACTACCATCTCGATGTCGCTGCGTCTGAGCTGCAGGAGCCAGTCTTCAAATTCTCGTCTGGAGACATGGTTGGTCTGCAGGGTCGTGCCCCGTTTTTCGGCACATTTCGTAAATTTGTTTGGCGAGAACACTACGACAATCTCGTTGTTCTCTTTAGGGGCTTTCGTAGTCATGGTATAGTGGAAGGCCTGGGGGTCGCTGCTCTTGTCAAAGAGGCAATACTCCTTGCCTCCGACTATGCGGTACCGTCCCTCTGCCTGATTCTTGTAGGGCAGCAGGCAGTATGCCTGTTTGGCATCGAGCAGATAGATGGCGAGATAGCCGTTGAGCGGAGAGAGAAACTTGATGTAGAGTCGCTGGCCGTTGTTGAATATGTTGTTTTCGAAACGGCTGTCTGTACCTCCACACAGTATCTTCCACTTCAGGCCTATGCCGGAATCCTTTTTCTCGCGCGCCAATCCCCATACTTCGGTGATGAGGAACTGTAATTCTCCGCTTATACTGTCGGTAAACTCGGGCTGCCTGGTGTCTTCTACCCATTCTGCTCTTTGCATGACGCTGACATCCTCGGAATAGCCTGTGTATTCTTCTCCGTCTACGATGCCCTCTTGCATGGAGGTATGCGAGGTGACTATTTCGTTGAAAGAGTCTTTGATGGCTCTCAGTTTGGCTTGCCTGATGCCTTCTTGTCGGACTTGACCTCGGGTCATGTCGTCTGTCCATACGACGACCGACCTGCCGTACACTTGCTTTGCTTCCTGCGCTCTCAGCGCAATGGTGCTTAGGGTTGCGATGGCCAATAGGAGTATTCGCGGTGAGAAACGGTTATTGTTCATGTCTTGCAGTTGGTAATTCTATAAGGCTTATTTCGACATTGTCGTAGTCTGGATGCTGCTCGCCTACGTAGGCGTTGATGTATGTGGGGTCGCACACGGTGTAGATACTGCCTGCATCGGTGACATAATTAGTGCCGGCCACGGTCTGCTTGAAGCGTACGGCAGCACCAAGGTGTCCCGGGTAGTACACTAAGGCACAATCCAGGTCGAGCAGGTCTCTGACCAGTCGTGTGAAGAGTATGGCTCTGTCTTCGCAGTCGCAGAACGGATAGTGGAGTGTCTCTTCGGCAAAGAATGCCCGGTCACCACCCCAGACATTGTCGTCATACTCGTACTCCAGGCCTGTCTGTATCAGATTCAGTATGCGGTTGACTGCTTCAAGGTCGTCGAGCCCTTGCAGCTTCTCGCGCAGCGTGGGATATATCTTTGCCTTGACGTGCTCGTCGACGGGAGTATTGGCATACATCAGCCAGCGTGTGGTGGGGTCATTGTCTGTGCATGAGGGAGGGTAGCAGTCGTAGAAAGCCAGAAGATTCCTGTTAGTGTTGAATGTCAGTTCTATCTCCGGATAACGCTTTGAGCGTATCGTGCGTGTATCGTCGCTCTCCCAGGCGAGCTGGGGCTGACGGTCTATATCCAATGAGAGGGTCTTCTCGTTGGGGAACTGGGCAAGACAGATGTCTACCGCCCCTGCGATGTTCTTCATGGGGTAATACATATCGCCGTCTATCACGTAGTATGCCCGCCCATATATAATATGTGGCGATGCCACGAGCAGATGCAGTCCGCTCTCGTCCGATGCGTACCTTATCTTGTAGCCGCTCTGGCAAAACAGGTGACCGAGCAGCAGCGTTGACTCGTCTGTGCCCTCGCCGCAAAACTGGTCTGCCAGCTGCTGGAGCATCATGAGGTACGCCCAATCGCACAGGGCATATTCCTGACGTATCTTCAGGCAGTCGTACAAGAGATTGTCATACGTCTCGGTCGAGAAGTACAGTAGGGCGTCGGCTATGCGGTCGGGAGTAATCTTCCCGAGATTTACACGCTTGGTCTCGTCAAGCCTGACGCTGAACTCGGTGCCGAAGTAGGTGAACGGCATGCAAGAGCTGTAGCTGCTGACAGCATCGGGTAGCGAAGTCTCCTTTACTTGCTCTATTGGAGTAGGCTGAGTGACAGTCGCGGTATTGTCAGCCCGAACGCTGGCCGAAGCCTTTATCTCCTTGCGCTCTTCCTGCGTCTGATTATTGCGTACGGCATCGTCCGACACACGTGGATCGACGTGCTGGTCTTGCGGTCTGTCAATGGCTGCATTGGAGTCAAACTTCACCCATGCCTTGCGTACAAAATCGGTGTACTTGCGGTTGCATTGGTCTCTGAAACTCTCAAACCGTTTCTGTTTCTGATTCTTGAACTTATTGAAACGACCTTGCAACGTCTGTCCGAAGCCTTGTTTGCCTGCATTTGCCTGCCCGTCAGGCACAGAATCGAGTTCGCGAGTCACAGTGGCAAAGTCGGTATAGCGTTGTTTGGATACCAAGCCGGTGTTGGTCATCTGCTTTTTGACGTAGGCGGCATAGCTGGCAGAGAGCTTTGATATGGTGTTGTTGCCGTCTTTCATCAGGGTCTTTACTGCACCGCAGCCTGGCGTCTTGAGGATAATGCGTCGGTTGCCAGTTTCGTCCATCAGCTCCAGCTTGCCTCCGTAGGGTATACTGACGTGAGTCTCACTGGTGATATGCGTGTTCATGACAATCGGTCTGCTCTTGCCGCTGCTGACAGAGTTTACCTTGCCTACGACATGGTATGCAAGAAAGTCGTCTGCGTACACGTGTGTGGTGCATAAGGCGAATATCGCCATCAGGATATTGGTCTTAGACGTTATGTTCATGGTTTTATGTAGTTTGGTGGTTTGGTTGTCTGTCGTTTTGGGCTTGCCTGCTTCGTCTGGCGCTGCGCCACGCTTCGTAGTATTTCCTCAACGCCGAATACATGGACCTCGATGTGCCGAGGAACGTGATTACCGACATCGCCCATGCTATGTTTATGCTCAGATTGTACTTGGCAAACACGAGGAAGCTTACCCCCAGAAACAGGGAGGTAAACAGGAATGTCAGTATGCCCAGTATATAGCCCGATCCGATGACAAACTTGACAAAGAGATTCTCAGACTCGCCCGTAAACTCCAGATACCAAACCTGCAGAACCTCGACGAGGAATATCATCAGCAGCGAGACGAGACACATCAGGGGCAGAGGCAGGGTCTTTACCTCCTTGTCGTAGAGGAGGCTCTGAATGCCGTATGCCAAAAGTTCCACACCTGCAATCTTGCCTACAGGAGTCCAGTGAGTGTCTACGTCCTCATACAGAGCCCCTATCAGCACGATGCGGTTGCTGATGAGCTCGGGGTGTGTCCCCACCTCTTCGGGGAGCAGTTTGTGGAACGCCATCGGTGAGAAATTGATGTTTATGTCGCCCCTACGGCCTTTGGTGACATCGCGGTCTGCATACATATTGGACACCTGCGTGCTGATCGACATGCACTCTTTGCCTTTATACACTTCGTTGAGCGGTACCTGACGCTTGGTGCTTTCGTAGAGTGAGCGCGGCATATTGGTAGTCCCCTCGGTGATGTCGACAAATTCGTGGAAGAACGAATGTATCGCAGTCGTCCAACCTGTGCTGTCGTTCTCCCAGTCGAGCAGTTTCATCGAAAAGACCATATTGTCCTTGTATTGCTCTACAGCCGCGACGAGCGCATCGTTGCCCTCGTAGTCCTCGCCGACATGGTCGAAACAAACGTCTACGCCCATGACCTTGGGATTATGCTGTCCTATGCTGTCGATGAGGCGTGCGAAGTCACTGCGGTTCGTGACATCGGTAATGTCTACGATGGTTATGACCCGGCTCGTGTCGGGGAGGCTCGTCTCCTTGAGTATCTCGTAGTATATGTCGGTGAATGAGAAGTTGCCGATAGCGCGCTTGACGGGATCAAGCGGACGCGCTATAACCGCGATGAACGCGAAAAACGACGTTATACCTACGGCCAGCGCAGTTATAGCGCAATGCTTCCAAAGTTTGCCTCCCATCAATCCTCCAATGACATCATCTGCTCCAACTTCTCGCGCAGAGCCTCATGGTCCTTCTCAAACGCTTTGAGTACCTCCTTCATCACGCTCTTTGATTCGCAGCATATATATACCATCACCTCGACTCTGGTACCGTTTTCGCGCAGTGCTTCCATGACAACCTCCGTACGGCCTATAGACTGCTGCACCATCACCTGACTTGACTCTATGGTCTTGCCTACGGTCTGCTGTTCATCGCTGGAGAGTTCGATGTTGGTCTCTTCATTCTCGGTCAAGGATGCCACCTCAGCACCGATGCTTCCTGCCAGGTCCACCTTGGCACGTGTGAGGGCTTGCTTGCGTGCGGTTCCCGCGGTCTGTGCCACAGCAGTACCCCTGCCTACGAGGTATTTAGGGAAATTACCTTTGAGCTCGTACCTACGCAACATCATGTCATTCTGCTGGGTCTCCAAGGTCGGCGAGCCGGGCACTGGCTTCCATCCCTCCTTCTCCAATGCCTTTGCGGCCTTCTTTGCGTCTTTCCACACATTGGCTTCTGCCTGTTTCTTGGCCAACTTTGCCAACTTGATTCGCTCCGCACAAATCGCCTTTTGATCCTTGACAGCATTAGACTGTGCAGACACGCTCATGGCGGAGCAAAACAGTACGACACCAAGGGTGAGCGACAATAACAGAGGTTTAATAGTTTTCATAGTTTCTTCAAAATTGTTTAACTTAATTCGATTATCAGATATATTTTTCCATTTTTTCTACGCAAAGTTATTAATTTTATTTTACATTGCAAA
>CALZJL010000125.1 GCA_945787625.1 uncultured Prevotellaceae bacterium | reverse complement strand
CCCCCGACGAGGTGCAAGGCTTGACTTCAAATACCGCATCTACCGCGAGTGTGACAATGTATTGTGTTGCGAGGGAGAGACTACGCAGCTCTTTATAGACAAGAACGGCGACATGATGCTCTACCACCCCGACTTCGTAGAGAAGTGGTTCGAACGCTATGATGTGAGACTTTGAGGTTATCAACACAAGATTATCAACTAAACAACAAAGTTACATAACATCCAACCAAACAACCAAACAACTAATCAATACCTAAACAATTTACCCCCCCCCCTATGAAAAAACTAATGCTTACAGTATCGGCTCTGATACTATCAGCAGCCATGACAGTTGCACAGGAGGTCTTTCTCACCCATGAGAATCTGGGGCATCTCTTACCGCAACCGCGCAGTGTTAAACTTACTTCAGGAGGCTTTGCCCTGTCAGGAAGTGTGTCAGTCTCTGGGCAAGACCAGTTTGCTGGCATTGAGTCCTCTATCGACCGTTTTATCACTGCCGCAGGACTGAGCAAGGAGGCTGGAGGCTCTACCATCACTATCACCAAGGTCGATGCTATCGCAGGTACGGAAGACCACAATGTCCCCGAGTTTGACAACGAGGCATACAAGCTCAGCATTGCGAGCGGTGCCATTGCCATTGAGGCTGTAACTCGCATTGGTGTTATTCGCGCCATGCAGACCCTTGAACAACTTCTACAGGACTACCCTACTGAGTTGCCTGGAGCGGTTATAGTCGATTGGCCCGCATTCAAGGTCAGAGGCTTCATGCACGACATAGGCCGTTCGTATATCAGCGTGGAGGAGCTCAAACAGGAGATTGACTTGCTCGCGCGATTCAAAGAGAATGTGTTCTTCTGGCACATTACAGACAAGCATGGGTTCCGTTTTGAGAGTAAACTGCACCCCTCGGTCAACAGTAAGTTTACTGAGACGCGCTCCAATAAGTTCTACACACAGGAAGAGTGTAAGGAGATACAGGACTACGCATGGGAGCGTGGCATGACCATCATTCCCGAGATTGATATGCCTGGTCACAGCGCAATGTTTAAGCCCTCTACAGGTCATACCATGACCAGCCCTGAGGGTAAGGCAATACTCAAGGACGTACTCACGGAACTGGCACAGACCTTCGACAAGGCTCCATATATACATATCGGTGGAGATGAGACAGGAGATGCCACAGTGGAGTACATCAACGAGATGGCTGACCACGTCAAGAGCCTCGGGCGCAAGGTAGTGGTATGGAACTGCTATGGACGCCCTGCAAAGATGGTAGATCCATCAACGATGCATGTTGACATGTGTACAAACTGGGGAACGTCAGGACGCAAGGTAGCTGGCATACCCAATATCGACATGCGCTACAACTATATCAACCATTTTGATATGTTTGGCGACCTCGCTGGCATATACCGCAGCAACATATTCTATGAGACCAAGGGTACGGACGACATAGCTGGCACCATCACTGGCTTGTGGAACGACCGTCTCATCAGCGATGAGAAGCTTATAATAAAGGAGAACAACCTCTATGCCAACGCCATTGCCAGTGCAGAGCGTGCATGGAAGGGTGGAGGCAAGCAATACGTAGAAACTGGAGGAGCCTATCTGCCAAACCGCGGTGAGGAGTACGAGGAATTCAAAGACTGGGAGGAGAGATTCATCTTCCACAAGAGCCGCACTCTCCAGCCTGCTCAAGACAAAATCCCTTACGTAGCTCAATCTGACATACGCTGGAATCTCACCAAGAGTTACAGTAATGGTGGAGACAAGGCTATGACTTTTGACATCGAGAGCACTCAAGACCTCACCCCACAGCCTGGAGACCAGACCGTGACGGGTGCAGGCATCTGGCTCAACCACATTTGGGCAGGTACTATTGGTGGCGTTTTGGGCAAGGCTGCACAACCTACAGGTCAGACACGTTATGCATGGACATACGTCTTCTCGCCCTCAGAGCAGCAAGTGGGTCTGCAATTCCAGACTTACGACTACAGCCGCTCGCAGATGGGTGCAGCTCCAGCCAACGGCACATGGGACAACCGTGGTTCAAAGATTTGGATAAACGGCAACGAGATTACACCAAACGTAGATTGGACTACAGCGGGATCAGACGAGGAGAGCGAACTTGGCAATATCAATTTTACGGCTCGCACTCCAATACCTGTCACTCTGAAACAGGGCTGGAACAAAGTTCTCATCAAACTCCCTAACACGGGTGCCAACATCGGTCATTATGGCAACAAGTGGCAGTACACCTGCTTCTTTACCGACCTGACTGGTGCTAATGCTGTCGAAGGCCTCATCTACAATCCCAACAAGTCTGAGTCGGGCGAATTTGAGGACAAAATCCCCCTCCCTCCATTCGAAGTCAATACTGGCAAGGTCTACACCTTCAAGTGTATGCGTCAGAATCGCTATGTCACCAGCTCAGGCGTAGGTGGCAAGGTCAAGGGTATCAACCCCCTCAGCCCCAACACTGGCTACTGGTATTTCGAACAGCGTGAGGACGGCAAGTACAACCTCGTCAATTTCAACGACGGAAGCATGATAGACGGTTCCGTAGCCAACAATACTGCCCTCATCACCTCAAAGACAGTACCTGGTGCAGGCTGGGAGACCAAACCTGCAGCCACCGATGGCTACTACATCTTCGTAAGCAGAACAAGTCAGTTCAATCAGCAGAAGGATGGCGAATTCAACGTCCTCAACTGGGGCGGAGGTGACAACACCACCGACGAAGGCTGTCAGTACCTCATCGAAGAGGTTGATGGACTTACTCCTGACGATGCCATCTTCAAACAGGAGAAACCCGATATCCCAAGTGATGCTACCATCGTCAAAATTATCTCTGGCGACAACAGCAATGATCAGGCAGGAGTCAAGAGCATAGGCTTCACCGTACCGACTACAGATATCAAAGACAAGCCTTTCACATCTGCTACGCTGTGGAATATCAATATCTTTACCAAGACTGGAAATGGAGCTACAAATTCTTACTTGGTACTCTCTACCAGCACCAACATTGCCGACAAGGTGGCTGTATCTACCAACAATCCTACGCCTGCTGGCTCATTTGCTGAATATACCTTTGAGAATACGAGCATCGAAGCAGGCAAGACCTACTATATGCTCTTTGCCAGCGATGCTGCAGGCACTACGCAGGTTAACCAGCGAGTAGCCATTTCGAGTACAAATGGTAGCGGACAGTTGGTGGTAGATGGTAATGGCACAGCACGCAGCAACTGGATACCTTATTATATTGTCAACAACGTGCCCGTCCCTGACACCTTTGACTTCTTCAACGAAAGCGTAGACGACATACAGCACTGGGTACGCATCAGCAACGTACGCAACAACAACTTCTGCCTCTACGCAGACGACAAGGATGCCCTGCATTCACACATGACTGAAGCAAGCGAGAGCGAGTCTTTTGCCCTCATAGGCGATGAGAACAGCTTCACCATCTACAGCAAGACCAAACAGACCTTCTTCGGCTCAGCCAATGCCAACCAAGACACTCCCGTCCTGGCTAAAAGTACAGGCACCACATACAAGCTTATTGCTCAGGCTGAGGACGGCGTCTACGTCATAGCTCCGACCGCCAACGAGAACCAGAGCTTTAATATGCACGGTGGTGCTGGCAATGACATCAAGTACTATGCAGCCTCTGACGGAGGCTCTACATGGCGCATAGCCGAGTTGGGCGGCTCTCTCACAATACGTGGCATGGTCGACGGCAATATCCTGCCTATCAACAATAAGGTAGGAGTCATCAGCATCACAGCCAACGGCTCATCAAGCAACGTAAAATTCAACCTCAATGGACGTACTGAGCCGGGCGAGCTTGGGACTGTCACCATCACTGTCCCCAAGGCAAAACAGTGGACAATAGCTGAGGGACAGGGCTACTCTGGCTATGACTGCACTTTAGCATTTAATGGCGAGACAAAGACTCAGATAGTACTCGACGAGCTTCCTCAGGAGAATGAGGTAATCACAGCTACATTTACCGCCAACGACAAGCAGAACCTCTTCTATACTGTAGGTCATGGCCGTCCATATCGTATCCCTGCCATAGCTAAGGCCAAGAATGGCGACCTCATAGCCATCAGCGACGACCGCTTCTGCGGATCTGACATCGGTTACGGCCGCGTAGACCTCGTCTACAAGGTCAGCCACGACAACGGCATGACATGGAGTGAAAACGACATCATGCTCGCTCAGGGCGACGGTAACAACGAGTCAAACACCTGCGGTTATGGTGATGCAGCGATATGTGCAGACCGCACCAGCGACAAGGTGATGGTGATGGCAGTAAGTGCCCCCAATGGTGGTACTTGCTGGACTGCAGCCCAGCGTGGCGTCATCACATGGGGCACGCTTCAGGACGATGGCACATGGAAATGGGAAGTCCCCGTTGACATCAAGGACGAACTCATGGCTCTCCTTCCTACCGATCGTATCAACTACTTCGTAGGTTCAGGCAAGATTTCTCAGAGCCGCATCGTCAAGAAGGGCGACTACTATCGTGTATATGTAGCTCTGTGGACAACTAACGGCAGTGATGGCGACGGTTTGACCAACTATGTAATCTACTCAGACGAGTTTGGCAAGCCTGGCTCTTGGCAATTGCTCGGCTCACAGTCTATTCGCCCTGTACCTGGAGGTAATGAGCCTAAGGCTGAGGAACTCCCAGACGGAAGAGTGGTGGTGAGTGGACGTAAGTCATACGGACGGTACTACAACATCTTCAAGTTCAAGGATGAGACTT
>CALZJL010000124.1 GCA_945787625.1 uncultured Prevotellaceae bacterium | reverse complement strand
GAATAAAAGAAAATACGTTATCGTAGGCGGAGTAGCAGGCGGTGCCACAGCAGCAGCCCGCATCAGGCGACTTACAGAAGATGCCGAGATAATCCTGTTTGAAAAAGGAGAATACATATCGTACGCCAACTGCGGCCTACCCTATTATATAGGAGGAGTGATAGAAGAGCGCGACAAACTCTTTGTGCAAACACCCGAAGCCTTCGGCAAGCGTTTTAATATCGATGTACGCACACAAAGCGAAGTGACCGCCATCGATACAGCATCAAAAGAAGTAAGCGTCAAGACAGCAGACGGAAAGACATACACCCAAAGCTACGACAAACTACTACTCTCGCCCGGAGCATCACCCGTAGTCCCTCCCCTACCCGGCATACAGAGCGAAGGCATATTTACGCTGAGAAACGTCAATGATACAGACAAGATAAAGACCTATTTAGACAGCCATAAAGTCAGTCGTGCCGTCATCGTTGGCGGAGGCTTCATAGGCCTTGAAATGGCAGAAAACCTCAGACACGCAGGATCACAAGTAGCAGTCGTCGAAATGGCACCACAAGTGATGGGACCCATTGACTACTCGATGGCAGCCCTGGTACACGAACACCTACAAGAGAAAGGCATCAAACTCTATCTCGGAGAAGCCGTAGAGAGATTCTCACGCCAATGCGAAGAACTGACCGTACATTTCAAGTCGGGCATAGAACTCAAAGCCGACATGGTATTACTCAGCATAGGTGTAAGAGCCGAGACCAGATTAGCACAAGAAGCACAGTTGCGACTGGGCGAGATGCGAGGAATATGGGTAAATGAGTATTTGCAGACCTCCGACGAAAACATCTATGCCGTAGGCGACGCCATCGAGTATCCACACCCCATCACAGGCAAGCCATGGCTCAACTTTCTCGCAGGTCCAGCCAACCGTCAGGCACGCATCGTAGCCGACAACATGGTGCTCGGCAATAGAGTCAGCTACGAAGGCTCGATAGGCACAGCCATCGCAAAAGTCTTTGATCTCACCGTAGCCTCCACAGGACTGCCAGCCAAGCGACTCAAACAGATGGAAATACCCTATCTCTCAGCCACCATACACAATGGATCACACGCAGGCTACTATCCAGGCAGTATGCAGATGGACATCAAGATTACATTCTCGCCAACAGACGGAAAGCTCTACGGAGCGCAAATCGTAGGTTACGACGGCGTAGACACACGCATCGACCAGTACGCACTCGCCATCAAGCAAGGAGCCACGGTGGAGCAACTCACCCGCCTCGAACACGCCTACGCGCCACCATTCTCTTCCGCCAAAGACCCCGTAGCAATCTCAGGCTACGTAGCAAGCAATATACTGAGCGGCAAGATGCAGCCACTATATTGGCGCGAAATGCAGCAAGCCGACACCACCGATATCACTCTCGTCGATGTACGTACGCCCGACGAATTTGCCTTGGGCAGCATCACAGGAGCAATCAACATCCCCTTAGACGAGATGAGGCAACGCCTTGCAGAAATACCCACGAATCGCCCCGTATGGCTATTCTGCGGCGTAGGTCTACGAGGCTATCTCGCATCAAATATCCTCAAGGCCAACGGCTATAGCGAAGTGCGCAATCTCATCGGCGGACTCAAGACCTACAACGCCGCCACAGCAAAGATAGCAACTCCAAAAGGCTTTGACGACGAGTGTCACAATCAAGCAGCAGAGCGTTGCTGCCCATCGCCATGTCAAGACAAGACCACGATAAAGGTCGACGCCTGCGGCATACAATGTCCAGGTCCTATCATGAAGATGAAGCAAGCCATTGACAAACTTGAAGCAGGACAGAGACTAATCGTAAAGGCCACCGATGCCGGTTTCCCACGCGATGCAGAGGCATGGTGTCGCACGACAGGCAATCGGTTTATAAGCAAGCATTCTGAATCAGGCATACACATCGTAGAGATCGAAAAAAGCGTAGCCCTTGCAGCAGAGGCCACACAGCCCGTAGCAAATGCCCAAGGCAAGACATTCATACTTTTCAGCGACGACCTCGACAAAGCCCTTGCCACCTTCGTGCTCGCCAACGGAGCTGCAGCCACCGGCAAAAAAGTCAGCATCTTCTTCACCTTCTGGGGACTGAATGCCATCAAGAAGACCCACAAGCCGAGTGTAGCAAAAGATATCTGGGGACGAATGTTCTCATGGATGCTACCCTCCGACTCCACCAAATTGTCACTCTCCAAGATGAACATGATGGGTATAGGAGCCAAGATGATGCGCTTCCTCATGGCCAAGAAGGGTGTAGACTCACTCGAATCCCTACGCCAGCAAGCCATCGACAATGGCGTCGAATTCATAGCCTGTCAGATGTCAATGGACGTGATGGGAGTAAGTCGAGACGAACTCCTCGACAATGTCACCATAGGTGGCGTGGCAAGCTATATGGAACGCGCTGAGAAGGCCAATGTCAATCTGTTTATATAATTGATTGTTGTTTGGGTCTTTTGTTATTGGGTTGTTTGGTTGGTTGTACTGACATTACCCGACTTGCCCATGTTGGTTTTGAAGCAGACATTCATCCCCCCCTGCAAACTGTTAAAACAGAAGTGTGGCGTAGGAGGCTCAGTAAAGGAAAACCAGAGAAAGAAGGTTACACTCAAAAAAAGAAGAAACATGAAATCACTATTGATCAAAGACACTACAGTTTCAGAGAGAGCACAAATCGTTCGTGAGTCATTAGGAGCAGATAGCGACTGCGAGGGGGTTGATCTCTCAGATATGTATGATGATTATATTTATGGACTAAAGGAACTTGCCGATATAAACAGGGAGTTCAGCGAGAAACATGCAGGAACTATTGTCGCAGGTGAATTGACAAAGCCATCAGGCTGTGCTCATCACAATGGTTGATTGTCCTTCCTCGTGATGCCCAAGACTGACCAGATATTGCGCGCCCGTTTTGATTGAGTCCACTCCGAAAAGTGGACTCAAATATTTATTGTAGCAATTGCTCTCCCCTACCGTTAAGCACTACGCCATCATCATAATTATCTTTACAAAGATACAGATCATAACCTATTGCCTTTATACTCTCGTACGAAGGAGGAGTGACTATTCTACCGTCAGGAGTCATCAGGCCATACCACCCATTCTCTGCTTCATAACTCCGACACTTTGCGACCTTTAGCACAGGTGACGGCTCTGGTTCTTCAGTTTCTGACGTAAGCACACCTTCTTCACTATAGTTTTTAGTAGTTGTGTAGCGCAACTCATCAGACTCATAGGTAAGAAGACTTATATCGCTGATATAGAAATCCTCAACCAGTTCTCCGCTGAAATTGTAACGCTGCAATACATGGTTGCTGAGTGTGACGCTGATATATTCGTCTTCGACCGAAAATTCTCCGTCTGTCCATGGGATTAGTGTATTGAGCGATTTGTCAAGTACGCTTTGCCCTTGAGAGTTCTCGATGATTAGGTACTCTCCGTCTGGTAAGACCGATGTGTATTTGGGTTCCAATAGCCATTTGCCTTGTTTGTCTATCAGTCCGAAATGCTCTCGACTGCTGTCAGGAATGATGCAGCGACCGTCGTGAAACATGTACTCATCCTCTTCTGGCATATAGGGTATCTTCGGGTCTATCACCACCCTACCCGATGCGTCTATGAACTTTATCCAGCCCTCGTCGTCGACCGATGCCAATCCGTCGGAGAATATCCATGCGTGTCTGTACTTGGGTCTGATGGCTATCTCACCTGTGTACTTATTGAAATAGCCTCGTTTCTTGCCATCGCTATAGCATACCAGCGAATCATTGCCCAGCGGCAGGGCTATCCATGCAATGCCTTTGATGGTCTTATCTCCGTCGGAGGTCTTGACATAGCCGTTTTCACCATAGAATGTGTGATAGGTGACTGAGGGCGAGAGGTACTGGGTGGTACAATACGAGTCTTCGTAGTAGCGTCTACAGGTATACTTACTGATTACTTCTTGATAGAATGCTATTACCATAGCCACTGTTACGAACAGCACCATTAGCGTGAAGCATGTGCCCACCACTCGGCGCAGGACTTTACCATACTTGGAGTCGTCGCGCATGCCTAATATCACGTAAAGCAACTCGACCATGCCTACCAAAAGGGCTGTCAACCCATGCCAGAAGAGACAGAAGGCTCTCTTCATGGACTTTGTTTTCGTCCGTCGTGACTCGCGAGAGTCCAAGTTGGTCTTGGACTCTCGTCTCGCCTCTCCTTCAGTTGATGGTATTGTCTTGCTCATTTTACTTCCTCCTCATCAAACGCTTCGTCTGCCATACTGGTATATAGGTTGTGTCGCTCTTCGGCTGACATATCCATATCACTGTCTTCGACTGATTTCTTGAATGACCCAAGGCGTGAGTAGAAGTTCATGCGTGTATTCATGTCCTTACACATCGAGGCACGTGTGCCTTCAGGGCTATAGGCAAAGTTGCGCGAGTTGCGGATAGAAAGTTTCATGGCTACTTCTACGGAATCCTGATTGGCACCCATGTAGGTGAATGTCCATCCCTCGCCACGCAGACGCTCTACGAGCTCTTTTATGGTCTTGCCATTGTATTCGTGCGAGGCATTCTCCATGCCGTCGGTTATGATGGTCACCACCACCACGCTGTCTTCTATCGACTTGACATGCTTGCGCATGGCCGTGAGAGTCATGCCCATAGCGTCGTACAACGGTGTCATGCAGCAAGGCTGAAAATCCTCTATCTTCAGCGGTTGGGCTTTTGATACGGGGGTCTTGTCAAACACGTACTTCTTCTCGCAGCTGCAGAACGTCACCAACGATACGTAATGCTCTTG
>CALZJL010000123.1 GCA_945787625.1 uncultured Prevotellaceae bacterium | reverse complement strand
GTCCTGTGCTCTACGAAGCGGGGGTGTAGCGAGAAGTCGTTGTCCCGACCATGCTCCAAGACAAACACTCCCTCGGGATTAAGCAGGCCGCGCTCCAAGACCATGTCGGGCAGCTCGGGAATCTCCTTGAGTACATAGGGAGGGTCGGCAAAGATGATGTCAAAACGTCCGCGACACTGGCTGAGATACTTGAAGACGTCTCCTCTCACGGGGACGGCATTGAGGTCTTGCAGATAGTCTATAATCCCCTTGATAAACTTGTAGTGCATGGGGTCTTTCTCGACGGATATGACCTGCGAACACCCCCTCGACAGGAGTTCGAGGGTGATGCTCCCAGTGCCGGCAAACAGGTCCAGAGCTGAGGGCTGCTCGTCCCAGTCTATATAGCCGTTGAGCACATTGAACAGATTCTCCTTGGCAAAATCGGTGGTGGGGCGCGCCTTGAACGTGCGCGGCACATCGAAATGCCTGCCCTTGTATTTCCCGGTGATTACTCTCATACGTCAAGATTGATGTCCTTTAGTTCAACATTGTGCAGATAGTCCGCGACGCTGTCGTGCAGACTCGGTGATGCCCCGTAGAGCATACACGGGTCGTGCCATGCGTCAAGGTCGAGGGTCTTCCATACGTAGAGCATGAAATACAGCTTGTCGTCGTCGTGCTCGGCGTGGAAGACGTTGGCAAAGGCGAGTCTGCCGCGCTTCAGCACCACTATGAGCAGCCCGCCCTCTACCACAACGGCGTGATACGTGACGGGCGTCGTAGCTCCTTGCTGCTTCTCCGACACGTATTCGAGCAGCGAGCCGTAGAAACTCTTGATTACGGCACTCGGATAGTGTGTCTGCAGGACTGATACCACTTGGCTCGACAAGGTGAAGATTTCGACTACTTCAAGGCCTGGCAACAACTGAAAACGCATGTCTTCGTGTCTGACCGACATACCCGAAAAGGTCAGACGATAGACAGCGAGCATATCCTCCCTGCGGAACTCATCCAGAGGTACACGTGTGCTCGGCGATGACGACAGGAGCGTGACGCGCTCGTATCTGCGCCCTTTGATTCGGCTCAGATTGAGCCCTCGCTCCAAGGCGTCAGCAAGGGTCTCTTCTCCCGTACAGTGTACATTGTCCTGCATGAGCAGCTGCCCCGATGAGGCACTGTACACGAAAAAAGAAAATCCATCCGCACACTGGCGGATGGACAGACTATAGTTCAATAGTGAATTATTCCCAGTTGCCGGCATTGTTGTTCCAACCATTACCTGCTTCACCAATCTTCAATCCGGCGTATGCGCCCTTTTCTTCAGCCTCCTGAGTGCGGTTCATGATAGCGCGTTTGCCACGCTTGCCCATACCCTTGAGATAGCTTGAGAAGGGAGCGTTGCACTCCATCACCTGCTGTATGGCACCAGACTTCATAGTGTTGGGGCAAGCGATAATCTCAAACGTGTCAGCCTGCTCGGCATCGCAGTCTGAGAATGGGATATAGCGCAGAGAGTCAGGATTGATACCCTTGCTCGCAAACAGGCTGTCGTAGAGAGAAACCCAGATGGTGTCGCGCTTGAATCCTTCCAGACCGTTGGCCTTGATGGCAGCCATATCACCGCTGCGTACGATAGCAGCAGCCTTGGACTCGGTCAGACCCTTCTCCATCTGCTCGTCGCTCAGCACGCCCTCCTTAATCACAGTAGGCAACTTGCCGTTCTTGACGAAATCAATAAGCACGTCCCAATCAGAGCAGTATGCACCCTCCTCGTTCTGCAGTTTGTAAGCCTCCTCAGCCTCACGGATGTTCAGCAGGCGAGCCTTGACCTGAGCCTCACGATACTCGACATCGGCGTTGAAGTCCTGATCGTCAGCGATGCTACGCCAGCAGATCAACACCAAAAACAACACGCACAGTGCCAACACTGTGTTGATAATTTTTTTGTTCATGACCTTTTATTTCGTTTTATTTTTGTACATTCGCAACACAAAAGTAATAAAAAGAATCCAACTAACCACAAAAACTCACCTTTTTTTGTGATAAACGACCAACTAAAAGCACTAATACTCGAAAATTTTCCCCACACGCCCACTTCGGAGCAGGAAAAAGTGGTGGAAATGCTGACATCGTTCATGCTCCAACACCAATATGAGCAGATGTTTATGCTGCGCGGATATGCCGGCACGGGCAAGACCTCTTTGGTCGGAGCCTTGGTGCGCACTCTCTGCCAGCTGCGCCAGCGCACCATATTGCTCGCTCCCACGGGGCGGGCAGCCAAGGTCATGTCGGCATACGCAGACTACCCCTCGGCCACCATACACCGTCAGATATACCGTCAGCGAGCTTTCGGCGAGGAGCGTTTCACCGCCTCACCCAATCTCTACCCCCACACCACGTTTATCGTCGACGAGGCTTCGATGATAGCCAATACGGGGCTCTCGGGAGCCGTGTTTGGCGAAGGACGCTTGCTCGACGACCTCATTCACTACGTCTATTCTGCTCCAGGCTGCCGTCTCATTCTCATCGGAGACACTGCTCAGCTCCCCCCCGTCGGCGAGGAGCTCTCGCCTGCTCTTGATGCAGACGAGCTGTCGGCATACGGCATCTCGGTGGTCTCTGCCGAACTGACACAAGTAGTGCGTCAGATAGGCGAATCGGGCATCCTGGGCAACGCCACGATGATCCGACACATAATCACAAGCGGAGAGTGGGCCGCGGGTATGCTGCCGAGGATAGACCTGCACTATCCCGATATAAGCATCGTCGTGGGCTCCGAACTCATTGAGAGTCTTGAGCATAGCTATAGCCGTTCGGGGCGTCGCAACACCATCGTCATCACCCGTAGCAACAAAAGGGCAAACATCTATAATCAAGGCATTCGCAACCGTATCCTCGACTATGAGGAGCAGCTCGTCTGTGGTGATATGATTATGGTGGCAAAAAACAAATATCACAAATGCGAGGAGTCGCACCCAGACCCAGAAACGGGCAAGCTCGTCACCTCGTCGCGTACCGAACTTATTGCCAATGGAGAGATGGCGATGGTGCGCCGGGTGCGCCGCAATCGAAGTCTTTTCGGCTTCAACTTTGCCGACGTGAGTCTACAGCTCCTTGATCACGCTCAGGATTCGGACACAGACGCAGAGCAAGAGATAGAAACGACCGTATTGCTCGACACGCTGATGAGTGAGGCTCCAGCACTCACCTCCACACAGCAGCAGCTCCTCTTCCAGCGAGTGTGCGAAGACTACCCTGAGCTGCGCACCAAGAAAGACCTTTACAAAGCCGTGCGCGAAGACGAACACTACAATGCCTTGCAGATCAAATACGCCTACGCCGTGACATGCCACAAAGCCCAAGGCGGACAGTGGGACGAAGTCTACATAGATCAAGGCTATATGACCGAAGAAATGCTTACCGAAGACTATCTCCGATGGCTCTATACAGCCATCACGCGTGCCACACGCCATGTCTATCTCGTCAACTGGCCCGAAAGTCAGGTGACGCCATAGAAGGTGAGAAATATCCAGCCCGAGTAGGCAAATTGTTTCGTTTTCGTTTGGAAATGTCAATGTAAATTGTTAGCTTTGTCCCCACGAACAACCATATTTTGTCATGGATATAAAGTTATTGGTATTAGATGTCGACGGTACGCTGCTCAATAGCAATCGCGAGATGACCGAGCGTACCATCAAGACATTGCGCAAGGCGCAGCAGAACGGAGTACGCATAGCATTGGCCTCAGGCCGTCCCACACACGGAATATTGCAGTTTGCGAGCGAAATAGACCTTGACTTCAACGACGGCTATATTATCAGCTATAATGGAGCAAAGGTGACAGAGGCAAGTACAGGCAAAGTGCTCTTTGAGCGTAGGATAGACCCACAGATGATACCCTACCTCGAGCGCGAGACCGCCAAGACAGGCTCCTCACTCGCATACTACTACAAAGACGAGGTAGTCGCTACCGATACCAGCAACGTGCACATTATCGACGAGGCACAGATGAACAATCTGAAACTGCGTCAGGTAGAGAGCATCAGCAAGATGTTTGACCCCAAAGGCGGGGCGCAGGAGGAGTGGCCGTTTGAAGTGATGATAGTCAACGACGACGAGCAGGCTCTGCAAGCCCTCGACTCCCACTTCAAGCGTCACCTCAACGGCGTGCTCGACACGATACATTCCAACCCCTACCTACTCGAAATCGTCGGCTATCAAGTAGGCAAGAGCTATGCCATGAGTGCATTGGTGCAGAACCTCGGCATCAGCATGAAGCAAGTCCTCGCCGTTGGCGATGGCGTCGCCGACATCAATATGCTTCAGATGGCAGGCGTAGGTCTGGCCATGGGCAATGCCTCAGACGAAGTAAAACGCTGTGCAGACTACACCACTCTGACCAACGACGAAGACGGTCTCGCCATAGCCATAGAGCGAGCCTTTGAGGAAGAAAAGGAGACCCCCGAGGAGAATGCCGAAGTCCCCGTAGACGTACTCAACGAGCAAAACAAGAACACTCTGATGGGCAACCTCGGTATGCAGTACACATTCGCCAGCCCCACGAGGGTCGAGGGTACGATGCCCGTAGACAAACGTACCCGCCAGCCCTTCGGCATATTGGCAGGCGGAGCCACCCTTGCCCTCGCCGAGACTCTGGCAGGCTTAGGCAGCCTCATAGCCTGCAAGCCCGGAGAAATGGCCGTAGGTATGCAAGTCTCAGGCAACCACATTTCCTCAGCTCACGATGGAGACACCGTATTAGGCATCGCCACCGCAGTACATATCGGCCGCAGCAGCCACGTATGGAACGTAGACGTCTTCACCTCAACAGGAAAACTGGTCAGCAGCGTAAGAGTAGTAAATAGTATTCTGAAGAAGGGGTA
>CALZJL010000122.1 GCA_945787625.1 uncultured Prevotellaceae bacterium | reverse complement strand
GGGTGTAGCCATGAACGAAAGCCTCACCCTTCTGGCGGTCACGCTGCGAAGCGTAAGTATAGATGCTGTCCGCTATATACTGGAAGAATGGTTTGAAGTCGCCACGGTATGCCATCAGCTGTTCCTTCTTGCGAATGTCGTAGCTCTCTATCGAGAGATAATTTTCCTTATAGGCTTCGAGAAGATAGGTGAAAATCTGCTCACGGACCACCTCATTTGGGATTACGAATCTGGTGTCTCCCTGATAGGTACCTCCGATGGTGACCAACCCAAAGTAGTAGAGCAAGCTTACAAAGTTGTCTTCGTTGGCTATGTTCTCGGCTGGGAAACCTCTCTTGAGCTCGCCCGTCACGTAGCCCTGAGAGACCAGCGTTTGTATGGTGGAAGCATCGTGGGAGAACTCCTTGTCCTTGCGGATGAGCATACGCAGCTTGTTGTAGTCCACGCGGATATTCTCATCGAGCATATCGTCGGGTATGTTGCAATCGTTGTCTATATACTTGTAGATAAAGGAAAGCACCATGTTGGAATTGTACATCGTGGTCTTCCCGTATGCCTCCTTGGCAAAGCAATAGTTGTCGTAGTACGGCTTCATTATCTCGATGAGCTCGTCCGTGCTATGGTGGAATTCGTATTGCTGCGAATAGTAGGTCAGCATCTCGCGTACTTCCTGCTCTGTGAAGCCCACCATCTCGTTGAAGGCGTACGAGAGCGTGTAGTTCGTGCCGATATTGAATCCGCTGGTGAGGTCGTCGAGGGTCACGGGGCTCACGCCTGTGACGAAAACGCGCTCGATGGAGGAATCTGTACCAGCCTTTATCGTATCAAAGAAAGTGCGCAGATAGCCCGTGCCATGTGTTTCGCCCCTGTATTCGTCGAGGCGCGCCGCGTCTGAAAGGATATGATTAGTAAAGTGGTCGTATTCGTCGATGAAGAGGTAAATCTTCAGCCCAGCCTTGAAACATACGTCGTACAGATAGTCCAACTGCTCCACGCAGCCCCTTTTCTCGTTAAGTTTTTCGGCTGTTCCCTCAGGCAACAACGCTTCATACTGGTCGCAGAAGGAGTTGAAGCGCGTGTTGCAATGAGCGTCCAAGGAACTACGGTAATTTCCCAGATCTGCGTTGATGACAGCAAAGTTAAGGTAAATGATGAGATACTTATTGCGATTGGGCGTAGGGTGCTGACCGATATAAAGGTCGCCATAGAGCCGCTCGAACTTGTCCGCCTGATTTATGTCATAATAGTGGCGCAGCATCGACATGGTCAAACTCTTGCCAAAACGACGTGGGCGTATGAAGAAGAAAAACTTGTTTGCAGCCTCCACTTTCTCTATAAACCTCGTCTTGTCTACATAGTAGCAGTCGTCCTCGCGGACAGCCACGAAGTTCATCATTCCGTACGGTATGCGCTTTGCCATTGTCTTTTGTTGTTTGGTTATTTTTGTCTGTAAGCCAATTCTAAGATATAACAACGTACAAAGATACGATTTATTTCTGTATCATCAACATTGAAGCCGAAAAAAAGGAGGAAAATATCCAATCGAATAGAAGCAGCCGTTAGACAATGCTCATGCCCAGCGTACACACAGTTGCTGCCCGACAAAGAATCGGGCAGCAACTATACCTCTATGCACAAGGCAAGATTCGTCAGACAGCAGATCCAGGACTCATAGTCCCCGAGCCCGTACCAAACGACTCGTCGTCCTCGCCGTAGTTGAAGTCTGGAGCGTCATATCCACTTCCAGAGGTAGCAATTATCGACTGGATTGTTGTCTCATAAACCGTAGCAGTAGGTTCAATATACTGTTTCTTCATATTCTTGCAGATTTTTATTTCATGATTACTATCTTGCCGTTCTTTACAAACACACCGTTCTTGGGCGCGGCTATGCGCTGACCGTTGAGGTTAAAGACGGGAGTCTGCTCCGCGTTGCCGCCATCTACTACATCTTCTATACCCGTCACCTCCGAGTCGTCGGCAAATGAAAGGCTCAGAGTGCGGCTTTCAAACATAGTATTTGTCGGGATATGCAAGTAAGCCTTGTGTGCCGCCAAAGGATCAGAACCGTCAGAGAGGTAGAACATCAGTCCATCATCGCCGTCGGCGAGTATATAGTTGGAATATCCGCCCTCGCTGCCTGGCAAATCTGTCTCCAACATTGTCCCAACAAACAGATTGGCATAGGCGTATTTCACTACTGCGGTAGGTACAGAATAATCACCCTTTTTGCCCGTAACCATGAAACCAATGCCCCCAGGAATCTTATAAGCCCTCGTCAGCAACACAGCCCCAGTCTCGTAGTCATATCCTGATGCCACGTATGCCTTTATGTTTTCCTTACCTGTAAAGTCAAGGTCGAAGTTGCTGCAATACGTTGCTGCTTCCAAGTCAGAGATAGATATGGTGATTTCGTCAGGGACTGTACCTGGTATTGGTTTGATCTTTGTGAAACTGCTCCATTGATTTGCTGCACGGTATGTGTCAATCGAATTGCCGTTCACATAAAGCGTAGCTCCCGATGCTAATCCTGCAAAGGCACTATTTCCACACGTAGGCGGCGTTAGTGCTTCACAAGTTACTGAGGATAACGTACTACAATTTGCGAATGCCTGAACGCCAATGCTTATAACCGAATTGGGGATAGCTATTGAGGATAACGAACTGCAATACTTGAAGGCACCACCACCAATACTCGTAACCGAATGGGGTATAGTTATTGAAGCTAACGAACTGCAATATGAAAATGCATAAATACCAATACTTGTGACCGAATTGGGAATTACTAATGAAGTTAACGAACTACAATTAAGAAAAGCCTGAGTTGCAATACTCGTGACAGTATATGTCAAACCTTGAGATTCTATTGTCTCGGGGATAGTTATATCATTGGAATTACAAGATGTTCCTTCTGAAACCGAAGCTGTAGGAGTTTCAATATCTAAAGAGTATGTTATATTATTGGCATCGGTGAATGTGGTGGATATTGCCTCCGTAGTACTGAAATATGACTCCCACGATGAGTAATCTAACCCCGAAGGATAGTAAAGCGTAGCTCCGTCTGCTATCCCGTCGAACGCGTATGAGCCAAGTTCGGGAGCACTTGTGGCTAAGCAATATACTTTACTTAACGAACTGCAAAAACAGAAAGCACTTCTTCCAATACTTGTAACAGAATTGGGAATGGATACTGAGGATAATGAAGTGCAATAACAGAAAGCACTCGCACCAATACTTGTAACAGAATTGGGAATGGATACTGAGGATAACGAAGTGCATTTATAAAAAGCACTCGCACCAATATTTGTGACCGAATTAGGAATGGTTACTGAGGATAACAAAGTGCAAAGTCTAAAAGCATAATCGCCAATACTTTTGACCGTATATATCAAACCTTGAGATTCTATTGTCTCGGGGATAATTATATCATTGGAATTACAAGATTTTCCATCAGAAGCCGAAGCTGTAAGAGTTTCAATATCTAAGGAGTATTTTATATTATTGGCATCGGTAAATGTAGTGGATATTGCCTCAATATTACCCATGAAATATGGAGACCATGATGAGCCATCTGATCCTGAAAGAAGGTAAAGCGTAGCTTCGACAGCAATCCCTTCGAACACGTTTGAACCAAGTTCCGGAGTAGATGTAGTCAAGCAATATACTTTACTTAACGAACTACACAAGCCAAAAGCATAACTACCAATACTTACAACAGAGTTGGGAATGGTTATTGAAGACAAAGAAACGCAATTATTAAAAGCATAATTACCAATACTAGTAACAGAATTGGGAATGGTTATTGAAGATAGCGATCTACATTCCACAAAAGACCGATCACCAATACTCGTAACCGAATTGGGAATGGTTATTGAAGATAAAGAACTACAACAAAAAAATGCTTCCCCACCAATACTCGTGACCGTATACTCCGTATCACTCACATTAATAGTACTTGGAATAGAGACATCTCCTGTATACATGTTTTCTCCATAAGTCACAGTTGCAGACTGCGTCCCATTATCCAAGTTGTAATAAATGCCACCAACCTCCACATCATAGGCAAGGGAGGTGAGGGGAATCATCATGCCCAGCAGAAACAAGAGCATAAAACGTAGTTTTTTCACCATAATTCTTTTGAATTAAGTTAGTATCTCCGAAGCTCTACGAGATGAATGAAAGTTGATTGAGATGTGAAGAGAGAGTAATAAAAAACGTGAGCTTCCACCTCTGCTCGTCAACCATTTAGGCCGTAGGAAAAGCCCCGCACATTGACAAGAAGAGTGTCTGCTCACGCCGGTATAGCACATATCCATGGGGAAAAGTGTGCGTGAGGGCACAATATACCCTCGCAGCACACCCCGGATATGATAAATGTATACCCGTTGCAGTCACTTCAATCTTTGTCCTTGATGTGCAATTGAATTTCCTACGTTCAAATGGTCAATCGACAAAGCGTTGGTGACGCTTTTTGTTTACAATCTTATGTTTCGCACGCTTGCAAAACACCCCCGTCCTTGACGCACAGCGTGCAAGCCAAGTTAAGGATTGCGCAAAGTTAAGCAATTATTTCTATTTCAAAGACATTTTTATAGATTATTTGCATTTTGGTAGCTAAGAAAGTTGTTTTGTTGTTTGGTTATTTCTAACGACTACGGTTACCGTTAACCAAAACAACCAACAAACCCAAAAAAAAACAACGAACCAACCAAAAAACTAAACCACAAACCACAACCAACACCCAAACGAACCAACCAAAAAACTAAAAAACCAAAAAACCAAACAACAAACTTGGAATTGTTCTCGCTTATTCGTATCTCTGAGCTTGCGCTCTAAGATACTTTCGCTCGACAATTCCAAATCAAAAACAAGTTT
>CALZJL010000121.1 GCA_945787625.1 uncultured Prevotellaceae bacterium | reverse complement strand
TCGTAAAGAAGGGGTCGAAGATGTTGGGCATGATATTGTCTTCGATGCCTGTGCCAGTGTCTCGGATATATATGACTGGTGGTTCGGTGCCTGAGGAGGGATTTATCTCGATTGTGAGCATGCCTCTGGGTTCGGCTTTCTTGCGTATGGCGTACATCGAGTTTGCTATGATGTTCATTATGACTCTGCTGAGTTGCTCTGCTATGACGTCTGCCACTATGGGGTACTCGGGGCGATGCCATTCGACATTGATGCAAAGACGCGTCAAATCGTCGGCATAATAAGTCTTGAGCTTTTCTACACATTGGTCTACGATGTTGGAGACGTCTTCGGGTCGGCGTTGGCCTGTACGTTCCTTGAGCATTTCTTCCATGGCTTTGAGCATACGGGTAATGCTCTGACCGTGCTCGCCTACCTTTGCCAGATTCTGCTTCATCATGTCCATGATATCTTGAGAGTCTTCGATGGACTCTTCGCGTGCTGACGCTTCCGTCTTTTCGTCTGCAAGGTCTTCGATGTCGGCCTTCAAATCGTTGATTAGAGAAAGTGTAAGGTGGGAAAAATTGTTGATATAGTTCATGGGGTTGAGGATTCGATCTACGAGGCCCTTGGTGAGCTTGCCTGTCATTGCTTCCTTCTCCTTGCGTATGAGCTGGGCATGGACGTTGCGAAGCTCACGGGTACGCTCGTCGACGATGCGTTCGAGCTTGAGATTCTCTTTACGGACTCGCATGAGACGCCACCTGTAGACCATTCCACACAGGAGTATGATACATGCGACGTAGAGCAGATTTGCATACCATCGTTCGTAAAAGGGCTTGGGTATCTCAAACTCTATGACCTCCGAAAGTACTACTCTCCCATAGATGTCCTTTGCCCTTACTTGCACACGGTATAGTCCATAGGGCAGATTGTCATTGGCAAAAGATCGTTGCTCTCGCCAAGGGCTCCACTGATCCTGGTCGTAAAGACGATAGCTATAAAGCGTTGACGAAAGATAATCTACGATGCCTGTCGTTGCTGAGAAGCTGAGGTCGCCGTCCTTGATGTGGAAGTCTCTGATATAGATTCTGCTTGCTTCGGGCTCCCTGCCAAGGGTTGAGGCTATGTCAAAACGTATCATGCCAAAATTGCCTCCGAGCCATGCCACTCCGTCGGTGATAGACATTGCCTGAATGCTGTATTCTGAGAGCGGTTCGAGCCATAATGCTACTTCCTCAGGCATATTGTCGCACACTAACCCTTTGCCATCGCTGGCGTTGGTCCACAGATAGCCCTTGTCGTCCTTGTACTGGAAGAGCAGCGAGAGATTTTTGTTGTCCTGACGTCTGAAGATGTCACTGTCGTTCTTGCACAACCATGTCTCCTTGTCCAAGGTCAAAGCCCATAGTCGCCCGTCATCGTCCTTTACGAATTTTCTCACGCTGGGTATACGTGAGACGATTCTTTCTTCACCCGAACTACTATAATGGTATATTCCGTCGAGTTCGCCGACGATGAATCCATTGCTTTTCTTGGGGAAGACAGAGAGTGCGTGGCGATTAGTCAAGGCTACAGACTGCAAACCGTCTATGCGAAAGACTCCGTCAGCTGTGGCTGCGAGCAACGCTCCGTCAGAGGTCTCCACCAACGACCAACACGCATGAGTGATGTTTGGGATACGCTCTATCCTGTCATCTTTGAGAGCGAAAAGCCCTCGCATGGTCCCTATGTAGACAATTCCATTGGTCTCAGATATTGATATGACCTGACCATACAGACCTTCGTCCTCGCCGTACTTTGTGTACACCGAGGACGTGCTTCTTGCCTCGATGCCTTGATCTACGATGCGCCACAGCGTACCATGCCCGTCATCAGCTTCGGTATGGTATGGGGCATCAGAAAGAGGCTGATGCGAACTTGCACGCTGGATTGTGCCTCCCTTCAAGGTAAACACCTCACCTTGCTCATTGTCGAAGACGATATTGTCCTTGCCCTCACGTTGGATACTCCGCACACACCCGATTGAAGCTATGCCACAAACCTCGTCTGCAGCTCCATTTTTTATCCAAGTGACCGAGACAGAGTCTGTCGCCTCAAAAGGTACTATATCTGCATAACCCAAGACATTGAAACCGCCGAAATATATTCGTCCGCCATCGGTCTTGAGCAGAGATGTTATGCGCGAGTAGTCTTTCGAATAATACACCTGCCAACGCACCCCATCGTATACGAGCAGACCCTCGAAGTTTGCGACAAAGACATAGCCCCGTTCTGCACTCTCGATTGCGAAACTGCGATTATGGGCACCATAATCATTGGCGGAAAACGTGAACGAAAAGTGCTCACCACCTCCTTTTCGGGCTCTTGCAGACAAACTCAGCAAGAGGCAGAACAAGTATAATGCGTATCGGTCAGTAATAAGTTTCATCTACATATTCGCGCTCACTGAGCGTCCTTTAGTGTTTCGTATGGAAATATCGAAGTTGCACCGATATAACGTTCCCACTGATCATGAGAGAGGTCCTTTGATATCCTGGCTCTGACGATTTTCGCAAGCAGCCGTGTAGAGGTCTGCAGGCGCGACACTTGCCCGTCACTCATGCCTATATAGGCAAACTTGCTCTTTTTATCGGCGACGACACACAAAGGCCAACCCTCATACGACACAAGAACCGGCGTAATCCACACCCCAGATACATCGCCGTAGACATGAGGCTTTGACTCGAAATCGAGCTCCTGTCTGAAACTGTATCCACTGTCCATTTTGAACATTGGCATATTGCAAATCTGCACACCATGGTCGTAAGAACATATAACCCCTATCGTGTCGACGACCGCCACCGACGAGACACGCGCTCCGTGACAAGAGACATCGGTCACATTCCTTCCATAGCGATTCAGTATCTCGCATATACCGTCCTTTCGTCCGAGCATCGTTATACCCGTTTCAGAATCATAGCACCCTGCCGTGACGACTCCTCTTTGCTGAGGAGGAGAAATCATACGATACGCCCCCTGAGCATCAATCTCCATACACTTGCCGTTTTCAAGATGCACACGTACCACATCGTCCATTGCATACATACAACTTATACCGGCAGGAGTGGCAATCTCCGTCAAGACGTTGTTATGCCTACGAGGGTTCGCGACATCGACTCTGAATATCGCCCTACGCGAACCGACAAAAACGCAGTCCCCAAGCTCTGCCATATGCGAAAAGACCTCATCAGCCCTCTCCGTCCTTTGTCTGCCAACTCCCTTAGCCCTACGTACATCAGCATCAGTCAAGTCCAAGACACTGCAAATTCTGCCATCACGATCATCAACAAACAACATCCTACCATCGCGTGAGAGCAGTACAATGACATCACCGCGAACCGTCACCTTGCGAAAATCAAAGTCACGGCTGTCGTGAACGAGCAACTTACGAACCATATCCCCATCTATGACAGCGACCTCACCATACGAAGTTGCCATCACGACGCAACCATTCCTGCCCATACACACAGACCTTATCTCACCGTGTGAAGGAGAAAAATACGTACGTTCGACACCCGAGTTTCGACTAAGAGCCAGATACGTATAGGGAGAATAAGTATTACCCCCAGTCCTCTCCAGAAAAATATAACTCCAGAGAGAGAGAAGAGAAGAAAGTTGCTCATCAGCATTCTGTTCAGAAACATGATTATAAGCCGTAGTGCCAAGTTGCACACCAAGCTGACGATACGTCATACGACTCGTCTCCTCCAAAGCTGACCTCGCTATGCTATTAGCCATCTCAGCCTGGCGACTGCGCTCTTCAGCAACGAGTCGCTGCGCATTCGCCTCCTCCTTGGCTCCGAGAGCCTGACGACGTTCCTCGTCAGCACGCAAGGCATTAGCTTCAGCCTCACGAGCATTCTGCTCAGCAAGCAAAGCATTCTTATTAGCCTGTACGAGATGTTCGTCTGAGATAGCCTTCTGTTGATATGCAATATCCTCCATCTGCTGGCTCACAGCACGATCTATGACGGCCTCCTGCCTTACCCGCTCTCCCTCGGCCACCTGCCGACGAAGCATAGAAATCTCACCATCCTTTGACGACACTCCATAGCGAAAAGCCAAGAATGCAGAACACACGACAGAAACCACAATCAGACATCTATATATAATGTGCGTCTTGAGATTCATAAACTATACTATGGTATCAAACAAAGCGAATAGCCATCTGAGTTATATCATCACTCTGCTGGGCATCAGCCACAAAAGCATGTACATCGCTGCTGACAGCATCTATGACATCTCGTGCTGGCACCCCACCCTGCCCTCTCAGGCACTCGACCAAGCGAGACTCACCATAAAGAGCCTTATCGGGATTCTCAGCCTCCGTAACACCATCGGTGAAAGTGTAAAGCAAATCACCAGGCGCAAAAGTCATACGCCCCGAACGATAAGGTATTCCCTCAAAAGCTCCGAGCACCAAGTTGCCCACAGACGGGACGAGCTCCACCACACCGTCCTTATGGACAACGTAAGGAGGATTGTGACCAGCATTAGTATAATCCATCACCCCTGATTCCAAATCTATGATACCATAGAAGACAGTAACGAACATCGAGTTTACACTTTCCTGACAGAGCAAATCGTTAGCCGTCGAAAGACATTCGTCAGACTTGACACCACGGGTACCGATAGCCTTGATCAAAGTACGGCTCACAGCCATAAACAAAGCAGCAGGCACACCCTTGCCACTCACATCAGCCATAGTGAACCCTACCCTATGGTCGTCAATGACAAAAAAGTCATAGAAATCACCGCCGACATCCTTGGCTGCCACCATGTCAGCAAACAGGTCAAGTCGCGAAGAAAGCTCCGGACGAATACGAGTATTCTCGACAGTAAACCTCTGAGGGAGTATAG